>NZ_JBDSQY010000304.1:0-22570 GCF_039929585.1 Capsulimonas sp. | reverse complement strand
TCGCAAAGCCCATTCTCAATGTCACGAAAGATCACTTTCCCTCCTGCCCTGCGTCTTACAGATCGGACGCTTATGAGCTGGCGGCGCTGATTTTTGTTACCTCGGCGGCTCCTTTTCCCACAGCTGGAAGCAGTGGTCTAGTCAGGGGGAAGGCGGCTAAAGCCGACTGTTCGGATTTTGACGAACGCCACTCCTAATCTTACAGCCTGCTTTAGCTTGCTTGCCCCTGATTAGCCCACTGCTTCCAGCTGTGGGACAGGAGCGAGAGAAGGATTGTAACAATGATGAGTTACCCCCCCACGGAGAAGTTGAGCAGGAGTTGGCGGACGCTATCGAGAACAGGGAGTTAACGGATTGACTGGAGGGCTTTTGCCATGCCTGCACGTATCCCGCTCCGACGTCATCGATCGCCACCGCCCAGTCTAGCGCCCGAGCCCGCTTCTTCAGGGGAGACGCCGACACCGAGTCTGACCGCGCCAAGTTCAGGCCACGACTTCACCCAGATGTCCGTGCTGCGTCCGCAGGCCGCGATGGATGTCAGCCAGCCGGGAGATCCATTGGAGATGGAGGCGGAACAGACCGCCGACCAGGTCATGCGTCAGACGGCGGAGAACCTGCCGGGCTCTCTGAGCCGGACGCAAGGCGACGGCGTTTCCGTGCAGCGCGACGGCAGCGTGCTCCCGCCCGTGCCGAATTTCCAGCTGACGCCGCCGAGTATCGGCGGGCCGCCCCCACCCGCCGCAAACGCTCCCGCCGCCTATCAAGTGCACCCCGACCCAGCCATCGAGGCACAGGCTCAGGCCGCCATGCTGAAGCTCGAACCCGGGTTTCTGACCGGCGCTTTGGGGCGTGTCCGCTTGAGCCCTCCCGCTGGTCCGGCCTCCGCCGATCCTAATCCCGCCGCGAATGCTCCCGCCGCCGCTCCGCCCACGATTGCGCCGCCCCCACAGCTGCCAGCGGATGTCACTCTGAATGGGCCGCGCCCGGCGGCGGCTGGAGATGTGATGGATGCGGCGATGGTGACGCCGGAGATGATGCAGGCGATGGCCGATCTGCGAGCGAAAGGAATGCTTCAGTGGCAGCGTCTCCAGACGGGCGAAAAAGCCGCCGTCATTAGCGCGACCGCAGTAGTCGCCGCTGGAGCGCTCGGCGGCGCGATGGCGAACCCACAGTCGCGGGCATGGCTGCTGGACCAGTTGAGCGGGCAAATGCTGCCCGTGCCGGGCGTGGATTGGCTGCATCTCCAGGTCAACCCGACCGGCCCGAATATCATCTTCGGCGTCCACGCCGATGTCGGCGCCATTCTGCCTAAGAGCTGGGGCTTCGGCCCCGCCGCCTCGGGACCTGACGCGCTGGGAGCGCCTCCTGTACAGCGGGCCGCCGCCGAAACGGATTCGCAAATATCCGCCAACGCGGCGCCGCTGGTGGAGGACACTCTGCGTTCGTCCGGTCAGCCGCTGGACAGCGCGACACGGGCCTTTATGGAGCCGCGTTTCGGACACGACTTCAGCCAAGTCCGCGTCCACGCCGACGCCGGCGCAGCCCGATCCGCAGGATCCGTTCTTGCCCGCGCCTACACCGTGGATAACGACATCGCGTTTGGCGCCGGCGAGTATCAGCCCGGTACGGAGGACGGCCAGCATCTTCTGGCGCATGAGCTGACTCATACGATCCAGCAGGGCGCCGCTCCCCAGGTCCAGCGCGATCCACTCGCCGACCAGATCCCCAAGCAAGTAGGGATCAATAACGCGGGGGTATCCTTTCAAATCCCGGGAAACGTATTTCTGCTAAACACATTCACCGCCAAGATCAGCACGCAGGAGGGAACCTCAGTCGCCCTCAGGATCGACCAGGGCGGACTGGACCTCTCCTTCACTCCCCCACTGATCGTCGACCTCCCTCTCGTGCCGAACATGGCGTTCAGCGGGCTGCGCTACGACTTCGCCACCGCCTCACTCAGCGCGATCAACATCGAAAGCGACTCCGGCGTCCCCACCCCGACCGGCCTGGTTCGTTCCGCAATCACCGGGAAGGTGACGGAGCTGCTGCAAGGGACCCGGCCGGCAACGCCTGGTTACAGCCCCTTAACCGACCCTGATTTGGCCGAAACTAAGACTGCGATTGCCGCAAACGTTCAGAAAATGTCCTCCGGCGGCGGCCCCGCCCCGCTGGGAACAAAAGATATCACCAGTATCTCCGCAAACGCCAATGTGACCGTCAAAGAGGACATCAAGGAGGGGACAGCGGAGGGCGGCGTATTTATTCCCGCCGGTCTGAAAGCGACCGTCGCCGCCGCGCTGGCGGGGACCGGCGAGGACGCTCTTAACTCCGCCGAGAAGTTGAAAGGCGGCGCAGGCGCGAGTTTGATCTCTTCGCCGCACATCACGGGCATCAGTATCTTCAGCGATTCCGAGAACAATCCTATCCGATTGCAGGCAAACGGCAAGGACATCGCGGGTCTGATGACGACGACGGTCTCCCCCGGCGGCGCGGTGAGCCTGGGAAATATCGTCCCCTTTGGCGCGCTGGAAGAAGTCGCTGACGCGGAAACCGGCGTTCGAGGAGCGGTAGGCGTCATCGAGACCGCTCTGGGAGTAAATCCGATCAACACAAACGCGAACCGTCTCACGGGCGTGGCGCGCGCGGCGATCGAGCAGGCGCTGACAAAGGCGGTGCGCGCCGCACTGGAAGCGAACCGGCTCGCGATTCCAAATCTGGACCTGATGGAGGTCTTCGGCGGACCACAGATCAACGACCTGCCCGGCCCTCCCTCCGGTTCCGCCGCCGCCTAGCAAAACGCCTTCCACAATCGATAAAGCGTTTATTATGGCCATCACACTTCCGACGCTTCTCATCGATCAGCTTCGCACCGCCCGCCACATCGCCGTTCTCACGGGCGCTGGCGTCTCCGCCGCCAGCGGCCTCCCGACGTTTCGCGAGGCGCAGACGGGGCTTTGGGCGCAGTATCGCCCCGAGGATCTGGCGACGGCGGAGGCGTTTCGCCGCGATCCGAAGTTAGTCTGGGAATGGTATGCGTGGCGGCGGTCGTTAGTCGAAAAAGCGGCGCCCAACGCTGCCCATGTAGCTCTTGCGGCGCTTGCGCTCCACGTTCCAAAGCTGACGCTGATCACTCAGAACGTCGATGGACTGCATCAACAGGCTGGGAGTTCTGGTGTGGTGGAGATGCACGGAAACATCCGGCGAACCAAGTGCTTTGACGAGAATACCGTCGTCGAAAGCTGGCCGGCGACAGACGAAGTCCCGCCTCGATGTCCTCAGTGTCAGGGTTATCTTCGGCCCGATGTCGTCTGGTTTGGGGAATCGCTCCCCGAGGGTGCGCTGGATCAGACGGCGGACGCCGCCGTGGATTGCGATCTGTTTCTTTCGGTGGGCACGTCGGGCATGGTCGAACCGGCGGCGTCCCTCTTACGGATCGCGATTGAGCACGATGCGCTGGGCGTGATCATCAATCCCACACGGATCGACGCACACAAAAGCGTAATACAGATCGAGGCGAACGCCGGAGATACGCTAATGGCGCTGCTGGCGCAGGCATGGCCCGAAGGCTGAGCCGCCGGCAGCGCCACTGGAATGCTGACTTATGGGAAAGCTATGCTTTCTGCGCAGCAGCCAGCCGCGCTTTCACGGCAGCGATCTGCATTTCCAATCTCTGCTGCTGACTGGCAATTGCCTCAAACTCACTCTTGGTTTGTGAGTACTTCTTCGTCCATGCCGCCACGGATTTGGCCACTCGGCGTTTCTTCGGGGTATTCGACGGGGGAAGCAAGGAATATTGACTGCGATTGAGTATCAACTGCTGCTCGGCCTTGGTGAGCGCTTTTTTCTTTACGCCATATTGGCGTACGACGGAGGCTAGCTGCAAATTCAGCAAATTCAGCTCATTTTCCGTAAGGGGCTTGTTGAGCGAACTGAGCTTGGCTTTCAATTGCTGAACTTCGCGATCCGTGAGCCCATTCTTCGCCGCCGGATTGGAAGGCGACGACGCCGACATCCGTGAGAGCCCATGCGCCTTATTATCGTCCGCCACAATTTTTGCTCTGTCCTGCTTCAACGATACTAATTCGCCTTCTAAGTCAGCGGCTTGCTTTTTCAATAAGAGATAATCTCTTGCGTAGCCGTTTAGGACATGATCGTGTTTTGCCATAACATCCAATGATTGAGTTTGCCGATGCCCAGACTGAGCGTGACGGACGTATGCATCTAAATTTTTCTTCACCAATTTCGACTTCTGTAGATATATTTGGTGCTGCTGGGTTAAGAATCGGATCGCAGCGTCGGCTTGCGCCAGTGTCACATGCGGCGGCCTGGGAGTTTCAATTTTCCCGGTAGGCATCGGCAAGGAACGGTTTTGCGCGGCGTTCGGAGCGCTGCCGCCCGGCCCGGCCCCACCTCCTATGCCCTGCCCCATCACGTACGCCGTTCCCGAACCGGCGCCGGCGATCACAATTGCGGCGGCCACGGTCCATTTCAATTTCATCATCGCCATTTTCTTCAATACCTCCAGTGTCAATTGGTTCGCGGCAGTGGAGGCGGCGAGACCGACAGCGGGAGTGAGGCCTTGTGAGATCGCGTAGACCATGGCTTCGGACCGCGCTTCCAAAGGAACGGTGATTGCCATGCCCGCAGTCAATACGCCAAGAGCATTGGCGACGCCGTGGCGTCCGAGATAAGCGCGCACCTTGTCCAGGCCACGGGCGATGCGTTTGCGCGCTGCGTCTTCGGAAACGCCCAGCGCATCCCCGACTTCCGCCAGCGACATGTCCTGATAGTAGCGCAGCAGCAGCGCCTCCCGGTCTGGCTCACGAAGCGCGCTGAGCGCTTCGGTCAGTATCAGAGCAACGCTGTCACTCGGATCGCCAACGTTCGTTTGCTCTCGATGCATGATTTCCAGTTCGTTTTGCATACGCTGCCGGCTCGCCTCCGCATCGCGGGCATGCCTTGCAACATACTTCGCCGTGCGGAACAGCCAACTCGACAGCGTACTCCCCCTGTGAAACTCTGCTTTACGCGCCAGCACCAGAAATACGGCTTGAGTCGCATCTTCGGCCGCCTGTGCGTTTTGGAGTTCCGCATAGCACACGGAGTAAACGAGTTTGATGTAGCGAGAGACAAGCTGACCAAAAGCCGCTTCCGAGCGGTCTTCCCGAAATCTGCGTATGAGATACCAATCCGTCAAATATCGACGCCTCCATACACTATTCCGGTCGGACAGCGAAAACCGGACAACAAATTTCCAACAGAAAGATTCTGACATATCGAGGGAAAGAAGCGGAGCGCGCCGCCCAGAAAGACAAAACTGCCGCCGCTCCTATTACACGAAGGAGGAGCGACGGCGGCGAAATAAACGTCTCTCAGACACGTTTATTTCGTTTTGTGGACACCCGTAACGCCGCTGGCGGCGGGGTAAGTCCTTTGCATTCCAGTATGACCAGCCTGCCCCGGCTGCGTAGCCCGAATATTAATGCCGCCATCGGCCGTTTTCATGACCTCAATCGCTTGAGGCATATTCTTCAGATCGCCCTTGGATGTTTTTTGCCATACAGTCTCCGCGTCAGCCGGCCGCAATGTTGGGCGCTGCGGCGCGTCAGCTTTCGCCATGAGCATCTTGCCCTGGCTGGTAAAACCATGGCCAGCGCCTTGCGCCATCACATACGACGCGCCTGAGATCGTGCCGACAAGCATGACGGCGCTAGCCGTCGTCCATTTCAACTTCGTCATAAACATGGTTCTAATTACCTCCGAGGTGAGTTGCTGCGCGGAGGCGCTGACAACGGTGGTTCCCACACCGGGCATAATGCTCTGTGAGATGGAATGCAGCAGGACGACGCGCCGGGCTTCGAACGAAAGGGGAATCACGATCCCACTGGCCAGGAGCGCGGCGGAGGCAGGGATCTCGTGACGCTGGAGATAAGCGCGAAGCTTATCCAGGCCACGGGTGATGCGTTTGCGCGCCGCGTCTTCCGAAACGCCCAGCGCTTCTCCAATTTCGGCCAGCGACATCTGCTGGTAGAAACGCAGAAGAAGAACCTCCCGGTCCGCATCCCGAAGCGCGGCAAGCGCATCGTTCAGCATGGGGATATCGCCCCCATCTGGATCGCCAAAGTGCGGCCCGTTCATCTGCCTTATCTCCAGCGCGCTTTGCATTAGGCCGCGTCGAAGCTCCGCTCGGCGCGCATGCCCCGCCACGAACTTCGCCGTGCGATACAGCCATCCGGCAATCGTCGTTCCCCGCTGGAACGGCGGCTTGCGCGACAAGATCAAGAACACGGCCTGAGTCGCATCCTCGGCGGCCTGTGCGTTTTGCAGTTCTGCATAACAGACTGCATACACAAGCTTCATGTACCGAGAAACCAGCTGCGAGAAAGCCGCTTCCGATCGATGATCCCGAAACCGGCGCAGGAGATACCAATCCGTCAATTATCGTCGCCTCCAATGAGGAATGCCCGGAAAACTATGAGAGCGGACAAAAAAGATTCACCGCGAAAGAGCTCTCTCAAAATAGACCATATCACACGACGAGGGCGAAACGCAAATAATTCTTGAATCGCAAAAGCATTCATGATATGATAGTCTTCGTATGATTTCAAGGAGAGTGGAATGAGAACTCGCGGATCGATAATATGGACAATCGGCGCCATTTCCCTGCTCGCCGCCGGCGCGGCCGGCGCGCAGGGAAATGGCGCTTTTGCGCTGCATGACGGCGACCGGGTGGTGTTCTACGGCGACAGCATCACGGATCAGCGTCTTTACACGACCATCACGGAAACCTACATCGCAACACGATTCCCGGAGATGAATATCGACTTCACACATTCGGGATGGGGCGGAGACCGAGTGTCCGGCGGCGGCGGCGGTCCGATCGACCTGCGCTTACAGCGGGACGTATTTCCCTACAAGCCAACCGTGATGACGATCATGCTCGGCATGAACGACGCCGCCTATAAAGCCTTCGACCAGGGGATTTTTGACACGTACTCCAATGGCTATAAGCACATTCTGGACAGCGTCAAGACCAATGATCCCGGCGTGCGTTACACGCTGATCGTCCCCTCGCCGTATGACGACACGACGCGCAACGCCAACTTCGACGGCGGATACAACTCCGTCCTGCTCAAGTACGGCGACTTCATCAAGAGCCTCGCTCCGGCCTACGGCGCGACAGTTGCCGACTTCAATACGCCCGTCGTGGCGATGCTGCAAAAGGCGAAGGCGACCGACGCCGATCTGTCCCAAAAAATCATTCCAGACCGCGTTCATCCCGGCTACTCAGGACACCTGATTATGGCCGAAGCCCTGCTCAAATCGTGGAACGCGCCATCAATCGTCACCAAGGTGCAGATCGACGCCAAGGGAAAGAAGGTCGTGACCGCCGACAATACCAAGGTTTCCGATCTGAAGACAGGGATGGTTATCTCGTGGACGCAGAACGACAACGCGCTGCCGATGCCGCTAGACACCAATGACGCCGCCACCGCCCTTTCCTTGAAATCCTCGGACTTCATGCAGGCGCTGAACCAGGAGCCGCTGCAAGTGACGGGGCTCAAGGACGGCAGCTATACTCTGACAATCGACGGAACTGAAGTCGGCGACCTCAGCGCGCAGGACCTTGCGGCGGGCGTCAACCTCGCCACGCTTCCAACCCCGATGCTGAGCCAGGCCATGGATGTGCGCAAGCTCACCCTGCAGCACGACGATCAGCACTTTCATAAGTGGCGCGACATCCAGGTTCCGGGACAAACCAATAAAAACGCCGCGATGCAGAAGGCGCTTCCCGCTTATCTCGCCGCGCTAGACAGCGAAGAAGCTGACACCGTCGCCGCTCGTCATGACGCCGCGCAGCCCAAGCCACACCATTACGCGCTTACGCTCGCGGCTCCCGAGCCCGATCCCGCGCTGGCGCTGAAGCCCCTGAACGGCCTGAACCTCGCTGTCGGCAAGAGCTATACGGCGAGCGATCCGAATGTCTATAATTACGGGATCGGCGCACTCACCGACGGCTCCTGGGTCCCCGACGGGCACACCTTCGCCACCGGCGACAACGCAGCCTTCCCCAAGACAGTCACCGTCGATCTCGGCAGCGCCCAGAAAATCGGTACAGTCATCATTGGCGTCCCACCCTTCGGCTCCACCAAAACCGTACGCGTCTCGGTCAGCGCCGACGGTCAGAAGTTCACCGGCGTCGGAAAAGCAGCGTTCTCACTGCACAAGGAAGAAAAGCAGCGCTTCAGTTTCCCTGGAACGTCCGCACGCTACGTCCGACTGACTTATGTCGATCACTATTCCGAGGAAGCCGGCTACTCGGCGAATTTCGGTTTCACCACGGAACTCGAAGTCTACGCACCGTAAGCACGGAACCACGTCGAAGCGGCGGCGATCATACTCATCCCGCTTCGGCCTCTTTAATCGCCGCCAGCAGAGTCTCAAAGTCGTATGAGTCGTCGTGCCGCAGTCCGTTGAGATAGAACGTGGGCGTTCCCTGCACAAGACTGCTTCGGCCGCTGGCAAGATCGTCGCTCACACGGCCGGCGTACACATGCTCGCTTGTGTCGTGGGCAAACTTCTCGATATCGAGACCGAGGTCCTCAGAGAACTGGGCTATGCTTGCTTCGTCTAGGTCATCCTGGTTCTCAAAGATCGTATCGTGCATCGTCCAGAACTGTCCCTGTGCGCCGGCCGCCTCCGCCGCTTCGGCGGCGGCTTGCGCATAGGGATGGATGTCGTTCAATGGAAAATTCCGATAGACAAAGCGCAGGCGCTTCCCCAATTCTTTCTGTAAATCCTTCACGATCAGATACGCCCGAGCGCAGTCTGGGCACTCGAAATCTCCAAACTCTAACAGCGTCACCGACGCGTCGTCCGGCCCGTCTCGATGGTCCCGCGTGGTCACGGGCGGCGTCAATTCCGGCATGATATTTTCTCCTGATCTTTCGCGCAATGCGCTTTGAGAAACTTGTACCCGGCCCTGCATATTCGTGAACATGATTGTAAGGCTATTACCGATATACAGCGTTGGTCACCATGCCTGTCTGCTTTGAATTGATCGTCAAGGATCAAGTCGAGCAAGACGCCAAGACCGGCAAAACTGTCAAGAAAAGCGCCCTGACCAAGAATGACTACTCATTCTTGGTCAGGGCGTCCAAAGTGATCATGAGCAACTGTGCAATATGCCTATGGAGCGACTCGTTGCTCCATAGGCTCGTAACATCAGATAGTAAAGTGAAGGGCGCTGGCTTAGCCTGTGGCGATGTCGCCATAAGCGTCTTTGGCGGTGGCCACCAGGCTGAATTCTGATCCAGCCGTCACCGTGACGGGGGCGCTCATTAGGAGGCGTGTCGCCACAGCGGCGTTGACCACGACCGCGGCGCTTCCTGTAATGGCGCTATTGACCGTATCTGTTGCGGCGATCGTTGGCCGGCCAGTCGTCTTGAGCGTAACTTGAAATGTGCCCACACCGTTCGTCAGTGTCGCGTCTGCGGCCAAGATCGCAGATCTGTCCGAGCTGGTGAGGTGAACCGTGCCGGCATAACCCGTCACCGTGTTGCCAAGCGCATCTTTGGCCGTGACTGTGACGTTGAACACCGACCCCACCTGCGTCGGGTTTGGCGCACTGAGTACGAAACGCGCGGCCGGTCCCGCCGTAGCGGTGATCGCGACAGCTCCTGTAATGGCGCTATTGACGGTGTCGGTCGCGGTGATCGTTGGCCGGCCCGCCGTTCTGAGAATGACGCGGAAAGTTCCAACGCCGTTAGTCAGCATCGCGTCCGCAGGCAAGATCGCCGCTGTGTCTGAACTCGTAAGATGAACCGTGCCGGCGTAACCAGTCGCCGTGTTGCCAAGCGCGTCTTTGGCCGTGACTGTGACATTGAACACCGCCCCCACCTGCGTTGGGTTTGGCGCAGTGAGTACGAAACGCGCGGCCGGCCCCGCCGTAGCGGTGATCGCGACGGCTCCTGTAATGGCGCTATTGACGGTATCTGTCGCGGTGATCGTTGGCCGGCCAGTCGTTCTGAAAATGACACGGAATAAGCCAGCGCCATTGGTCAGCGTCGCGTCCGCAGGCAAGATCGCCGTTGTGTCTGAACTCGTGAGGTGAACCGTGCCGGCGTAACCAGGCACTGTGTTGCCAAGCGCGTCTTTGGCCGTGACTGTGACGTTGAACACCCCTCCCACCTGCGTCGAGCTTGGCGCAGTGAGTACGAAACGCACGGCTGGTCCCGCCGTAACTGTGATTGCGGCGGTTCCTGTGATGGCGCTATTGACGGTGTCGGTCGCGGTGATTGTTTGACCGCCCGCTGTTCTGAAAAGGATGCGGAAAGTTCCAACGCCATTGGTCAGCGTCGCATCTGCGGGCAAGATCGCCGCTGTGTCTGAACTCGTGAGATGAACCGTGCCGGCGTAACCCGTCGCCGTGTTGCCGTATGCGTCCTTGGCGGTCACCGTGATGTTGTACGCCGACCCCGCCCTCATCGTACTTAGCGCGCTCACGGCGAAATGGTTCGCCGCGCCTGCGCCAACCACAATCGCGCCGCTGGTTCCCGTAATCGAACTGGTCACTGTATCCGTGGCGGTGACCGTTTGACTGCCAGCGGTCTTGAGAGTGACGCTGAAGGTTCCGACGCCGTTGGTCAATGTCGCATCGGCCGGAAGCGTGGCCGCTCCGTCGGTGCTGGTAAAGTGCGCGGTTCCCGCGTAACTTGTATCCGTGTTGCCATAGACATCCACGGCGGTAACGGAGAAATTGAATGGGGAGCCGGCGGTCGCCGACCCAGGCGCGCTCACCACAAAATGGTCCGCCGCGTCTGCGCCAACCACAATCGCTCCGCTTGTTCCAGTGATGGAGCTGCTGACAGTATCCGTGGCGGTGACAGTCTGGCTGCCCGCTGTCTCGAGCGTGACGCTGAAGGTTCCCACGCCATTGGTTAAGGTCGCGTCGGCCGGAAGCGTGGCTGCTCCATCCGAGCTGGTAAAATGGACGGTTCCGGAGTAACTCGTATCCGTGCCGTTGCCGGAGTCGAGCGCGGTAACGGTAACATTGAACGATGAACCTGCCGTCGCCGAACCCGGGGCGCTTACGGAAAAGTGTGTGGCCGATAAAACTGTGGACGCATCAAAGGCGCCCATTGAGATTGGAGGCGTCCAGGCGACATTGTCGTGATCGACGCTCGGAGCTCCCGTGCTTGTCCCAACTCCAATACAAGGAGAGCCAGATTGCAGGTGGAGATTTTTGTTTGCGGTATCGACATACAGAGGGTCCGCGTTAATATTGTTGTTCGAGCCGGCGTAACCGGACTGATGGACATCGCAATATTGGACTACGTTTGCTGCTGGCGGACTGGCTGTCGAGATTTCTTTTGACGAAACGTCGCCGTAGAAGATACAGTTCCTAACCGTGTTCGTTCCGCTAAAAAAGTCGATAGTACCAGTATTGGCGGAGCCAGAACTGTTGCCGTAGAAGGAGCAGTTGTAGACCTTAACTGTTTGATTCGTGTTATTTGAGGCCATGTCAATCGCGCCGCCGTCCGCCTGCGTCGAGTTAGAAATAAACACGCAGTCGGTGACGGTGTCGGTGACGATATTGGAATTATTCTTTGTGATCTCAATGCCCCCGCCATAAGTCGTGTTGGGACTAGATCCTGATGAGGCAGTATTGGACAGAAAGTCGGATTGAGAGACAGCGCAGTTGCTTGCGTTACAGAATAAACCGCCGCCCTGAAAACCCGAATTGTTTTTCACCACACAGTCGGTAATCGTCACATTGGAGGGGGTGAACGGGTTAGTCGCCAGAGCCGATACATAAATGCCGCCGCCAAACCGTCCCGTACAATTTTGTATGACACATTGGTTAATTGTCGCCGTGGCGGCAAGGACTGCAATACCGCTTCCTAGGTTTGCGTCATAGCCGTTTTGGATCGTGAAGCCGTCGATCGCCGCCGCAGTTTCACCACTATGAATGTAAAAACCCTTGTGAGGCGAGCCTGCGGATCCCTGACAATCAATCACCGTGACGGCGGCGCCGCCCGACGACATGACATTGATGTTTTTGCCGCCAAAGTCGATGTCGACATTGCCAGCTCCCGTATACGTGCCGGGAGCAACGACGACACTGTCCCCTGAAGTGGAAGCGGTGACAGCAGCCTGAATCGTTGCATAGATGCTCGGGACGTTCAGCGTGGCCGTGCCTGAAGCGGCTCTACTGAATAGCGTTAATACCAATAGTATTAACCCGAGAAGTGAAAACTGTCTCCCTTGCTGAGAGATCTTTTTAAGGAACGAAAAGCTGTCGAACATAGTTAAGAATCCTATCTCTTTTCCGCGACCAGTTTCAAGGTTCAGATCCTCCTTGCATCAAGCAGATTGCAAGGAGGATCTGAAAATCATCGAAAGCAAAAACTGTCAACTTTGTCAGTGTTCCATGATTGAAGAAAAAACTACAACGATTTACTTGACATCGCGTTGAAACATTCCTGGGCGATGGTCGTATTAAGGACACTCAATCTCTCAGCGGAGGAGCCTCATGTCGCCAGCGCACATCCTTAAATTCGTTACGGTCGGCGCGCTCCTCGTCCTGCCGTCACAAACGACGGCGGCCCCTCAGCAGGATGCGCGCCGGCTCGGAATCGATGTCCAGGCGGGTCAGGACGGGGATTACGACAAGGCGATACAAATCGCCAAACGAGGCGGAGCGCAAACAGGTGGAAATCGCGCTGAAGATCAGCGAGGAGCGAGCGCGTCTGGCCCATATCGACCTGATGATCGCGAAAGGCGAGCTGGAGGCGGAGCAGGAAAAGCTGCGGAAGCTGGCGACTGAAGACAATCTGACGGGACTTTGGAATCGCAGGATGATTTTCGAGCATTTGGCCGGTGACCTGACGGACGCCAAACAGACGAAACGCTCAATCTCAGTGGTGATGGCGGACGTAGACGGGTTCAAGCAGATCAATGACCGACACGGACATCAATTGGGAGACGTTGTCCTTCAGGAAACGGCTAAGCGTTTCAAGGCGAGCGTGCGCACCTCGGACGCCGTCGGGCGGTACGGCGGTGAGGAGTTCTTAATCGTCTTCCACGATTGCGACGGCGAAGCCGCCATGCTCCGGGCCGAGCAGCTTCGCCTCGCCATCAACAAAAGTCCGATTTTTCTGCTCGAAGGCAAGATCGATGTCACGTGCAGCTTCGGCGTCAGCTGGACGCGCGACGGCTACTATGACATCGAGCAGATCGTACGCGAGGCGGACACGGCTCTGTACCGGGCGAAACATACCGGCAAAAACAAAGTCGAGGCCGCCCCGATCGAATACCAATTCGTGAGTTGAGCCGCGAACATTACGCCTCCCTCATGACGAGTCCTGGCATGGTGCGCATCTGGCGATCGGCTCGATCCTATTACCAGCGAGCGCCTGAGTACGCTGCGTCATGAGGCCATCGACGCCGCAGAAAGTATCGGATTTCCGAAAGACCGTATCTACGATCTCTCGACGGCTGTCGGTGAAACGGCGATGAACACCATCGTCCACGCACAGGACGGACGATCCTGCGTTTCGACGATTGCCGGCAATATCGTGCAGGTTTGGATCGAGGATCGCGGCAAGGGCATTCCCATCGACAGCTTGCCCCGCGCCATGCTGGAAAAAGGCTTCACCACCGCCAACAGCTTTGGCCATGGCTTGAAGCTGACTCTGGAGACCGCCGACCGCGTGTGACTGCTCACCAACGAAAACAGCACGACGACTGTTTTGGAAAAAGATCGAGAAGAACCGATCCCCGACTGGCTCACCTGACCAGCGCCGCTTATAGACATAATTGCCCTGCCAATCAGACAATTGGGAGGGCTTTTTGCTGTCGGCACAGTTCGGCGTAACTTCGACGCTTGAGCATGAAGCCATAATTCACGTGTAAATTATTTCAAAAACACGAACAAGCCTGTCTGCTTGGCACACTTCTTGCAGCACGTACTAATCACAGATATTGCAATTTTACATCAGGAGAGACCAAGCATGAAATACGCACTCTTAACACTCGGCGCGGCGGCCGCGCTGGCGTTCGCTGGCAGCGGCGCATCCGCACAAGGCATCGGTGACCCGGATTCGGACGTTTTTGTGGTTGCGGACTCGTACGGTACGGGCTTTATTGTCTTTGCCGGTGGCGGCGGCGGATTTCTCGATTCCTTCATCGCTCCCGATCCCGGCCCAGGCGGCAATTCGGCGGCGCTCACCTATGATCTGGGCGGCCCACCCTCCATCGTCACGGGCGATGTCCTTCTTGTAGACCCGACCGGAACGTATTATCCGGGCTTGATCCGCTTCAATCCTGGGGACGCGGATAGCTCCGCTACATTCGTGTTTTACTCGCTGGAAAACGGGCCACTCAGCGGTCCGACGGCTGGTTACCCGACTTTCACGGTAGCCTTCGACGGTCCTGGCGGCTTGGCCGATTATCTTCCAGGAGTAAACGACCCCGGCTACATCGAAGGCTTCCAGGTGGAGTATCTCTTCCTGAGCCCGAGCGCCGTCCCGGAACCCTCCGCGCTCGCCGCTCTCGGCTTCGGCGTTCTGGGAATCGCGACGCTCGTCATCAAGTCCCGCCGCCGCCGCCCACTCGTGTTCTAAAGTCTGTCTGAAAATGTCCCCACACTGCCCTCGCTGTCGATTTTCGACGGCGGGGGATTTTTTTCTTGCAAGCCTTGCAACCAACCAGGCGCCTCCGTGTCTTAAGAGATAGCTTATATCTTGACAACAAAGGCATTCCCATGACTTGGCGACTGAACCGATATCCGATCCTCATGATTTTGATCACGTTGATCCCGCTGGGTATCTACAACATCTATCACGACGTCAAGTCCGAATTTCGGGATATCAACGTTCAGGGCGACTTACGCGCACGCTCGCCGGGCTGCGTTCCCGGCGCGGAGAATATCGATCCTTCACTCGCGCCATGCACCGACGGCCCCGCGACAGTGGTCGACGTGACCTCACGGCATGAAGGCTCAAAGGTCTACGTCAGCGGCGTCACGGTTTATGGGCTCACCATCCGCGATCAATGGGGTAATCTCCATCACTACGATCACGTCTGGGAGAACTTCGCCGCCTCCCGCAGACCCGGCGAAATCGTTTCCGCGAAATATTGGCGTGGCCAAATTCAGGATCTGACAGCGGGAAGCGATCACTATATCACCTACGAGATGTCGCCGAGATCTCATCGTACGTTTGCCGCGATGTATGTTTGGCTGTTTGTGTCGCTATTCATCGCACCGGCGCTGATTCGATTGGTTTGCGTATTTTGGGAGCCTCGCCCACGTGCATATGCGCTGTTTTAGTGGATAACGGAAAAATTGACGCGAAGGTATACTAAAGCCATCTCGTTTTGATTGTCGATTGAGGTAATCCGTATGGCTTCCCTACCCGCAGTTTACTACACGCCGGAACAATATCTGGAACTGGAGCGAAGCGCCGACCATAAGAGCGAATATTATTCGGGGCAGATATTCTCAATGGCCGGCGCCAGTGAAGCGCACAATATTATCACTGTCAATCTCTCGCGCGAACTGAGTTTACAATTGCGCGGCCGTCCCTGCCGCACATACTCTGGTGATATGCGCATTCGCGTCAGCGCGACCGGGCTCTATACCTATCCTGACAATGCTGCCGTCTGTGGTGAGCGAAAGTTTGACGACAAGCACACGGACACTCTTACTAACCCCAACGTAATCATTGAAGTGCTATCTCCCTCCACGGAGCTTTACGATCGTGGCGAGAAGTTCGCGCACTACCGACGCCTCCCTTCGCTCACGGACTATATTTTGATCTCTCAGGACAAGATGCGAATCGAGCACTACACAAGACAGGATGAGACCCACTGGCTGCTCACTGAAGCGACGGAACCGCAGGACGAGATTGTCCTGCGGTCTATTGAGTGCCGGCTGGCGCTTTCTTCGGTTTATGAAAACGTCGAGTTCGCAGCGCCGTCGCCGATCAATGCCGACGTTACGGCGCGATCGTGATTTGTGCCGGCTGCCCGCCATCGGAGTGAGGGGCGACCCATACGGTCAGTTCACACGGCTCCACGGTCTGCTTGGAGTCGATGTTCCAGAATGAGAGCTCTTTCTTTGTCAGTGTGAACTTGACGAGCCGTGATTCCCCGACCTTGAGAAGGATCTTTTGGTAGCCTTTTAATTCTCGGACAGGACGCACCACGCTGGTCCCCCGCTCGCGGATATAGAGCTGGGCGATTTCCTCGCCGGGGCGTGCTCCGGAGTTTGTTATTGTCGCTTCGATCGTGATTGCGCCGGTGGTGTTCAAATCCTTGGCGCGGGCAGCTGTTGTAGTAATTTTCGTGGCCGAATAGTCGAATTTTGTATACGACAGGCCCCAGCCGAAGGGGAACTGCGCTGTGGTCAGCTCGTCGATATAACGGGTCACGTACGGATTGCCCGGATTCACAGGGCGACCAGTGTTCATGATGCTGTAGTACAGCGGCTCCTGACCGACGGCGCGGGGGAAACTCACGGTCAGCTTTCCGGCGGGATTGGTTTCGCCGAACAGTGTGCTCGCCAGCGCCGGCCCCGCCTGATCGCCGGGATACCAGGCTTCCAAAATCGACGGGATGTGCGCGGCTTCCCAGGGAAGCGCCAGCGGACGGCCGCTGAAAAGGACCAGCACGACGGGTTTCCCGGTGGCGGCGACCGCTTGCAGCAGCTTCAATTGGTTGCCGGGCAGGACGAGTTTGGTGCGCGAGGCCGCTTCTCCGGTCATTCTTCGGGTCTCGCCCAGCGCCATCACGACAACATCCGCCCGATTTGCCGCTTCGAGCGCTCCGCTAAAGCCTGCTTCGGAGTCGGTTTCAATCTCCGTCCCCTTCGCATAGATCAATTTGTCTTTCAGCCGGTCGGCGAGCGACTGCCGGAGGGTAATGACGTCCGAGTCGCGTCCCCGGCACTCCCACACGCCCAGCATTTCCCCGGCGTTATCGGCGAGCGGTCCGATCAGGGCGACGGTTTTTCCCTCGGCGATCGGCAGCGCGGGAGCGCCGCCCGCGATGGGATCGTTCTTCAGCAGCACAAAGGATTCAACTGCGGCGCGCCGCGCGAGCGCCACGTGCTCCGGCGCGAAGAGGACAGTCTGGCGCCGGGTCTCGTCGGTGTAAGGATGCTCGAATAGGCCCATGGCGATTTTGACCCGCAGGATGCGCTCGACGGCCTCGTCCACGACGCGCTCGGGAACCTTACCGCTCCGAACGAGCTTGACGAGGTTCTCGCCGTACCGGCCGCTTCCCATATCCATATCCACGCCGGCGGTCACGGCCTTGCGGGCGGCGGTCTCGCCGTCGAGCGCGACGCCGTGGTTGATCAGTTCATTCACGGAATCCCAATCGCTCACCACAAAGCCGCGAAATCCCCACTCGCCGCGCAGAATATCGGTCAGCGTGTGATGGTTTGCGGAGGCGGGCACGCCCTGCAGGGAGCTGAATGCGCTCATGAACGAGCCTGCTCCGGCGTCGGCAGCCGCCTGAAACGGCGGCAGATACACGTCGCGCAGCGTGCGCTCGGACATATCGACCAAATTGTAATCACGGCCGCTTTCGGCGCCGCCGTAGCCGACAAAGTGCTTGGCGCAGGCGATCATCGACGTGGGATCGGACAAATCTTTCCCCTGGTAGCCGCGAACGGCGGCGGCGGCGAATTGCGCGCCCAGGTACGGATCTTCTCCGGCGCCTTCCATAATCCGTCCCCAGCGAGCGTCGCGGGCGATATCCACCATCGGTGAAAAGGTCCAGCGGATGCCCTCGGAAGTCGCCTCCACGGCGGCGACACGCGAGGTCTTTTCGACCAGATCCGGGTTCCAGGATGCCGAGAGCCCAAGAGGAACGGGAAAGATCGTGCGAAAGCCGTGGATCACGTCCGTGCCCACGATCACCGGGATCTTCATGCGGGATTTTTCGACCGCCTGCTTCTGAAACGCATTGACGGCGCTTGCATCCGACGGGCTCATCAGGGAGCCAACGCCGCCGCGCGCGAGCAGTTCATTCTGATCGATCCCTTTACCGTCCGGCCCACGCGTCCCGCCATTGGGAAATTGCACCAGCTGGCCGACCTTCTCCTCCAGGGTCATCTTCTTGCGCATCTCCGCCGCCCGCTTTTCGACTTGGGCCGAGAACGGCTTGGCCGGGGCAGTGGCCTGCCCCTGTGCGGACTGCGCGCCCACAGCGAAAGCCAGCAGCCCAGCCAGCGTCAGCACGGCGGCGCCTCGGAAAAGTCTTCGTCGATCGATCGTGAGTGAATGAGCGCGCATCGCGTGGCGGCCTCCCTTTCGTGTCGTCCTGTCATCAAAAATCATGGCGGCTGCCGGGTTTTGCCCCATCCAGAATAAATCCATCCACACTCTGTCCGACATCAATTGCAAGACAAAGTTTCATACATCTCCACAGAAGCAGCGAAGGTATACTAAGCTATCTTGCCGTCATCGCCGATTGAGGTAACCCGTATGGCTTCCCTTCCCAAAACTTACTATACTCCCGAACAGTATCTGGAGTTGGAGCGCACCGCCGACCACAAAAGCGAATACTACGCAGGTCAGATATTCGCGATGGCCGGCGCTAGCGAAGAACATAATATCATTACGTTCAATCTCGCACAGGGTATTGGCCCGCAACTGCGTGGACGCTCCTGCCGCGGCTATACTAGCGATATGCGTGTTCGGGTCGACACGACTGGGTTATATACTTATCCCGACGCCGTGGTGGTGTGTGGAGAAAGAGTATTCGATGACAAGCCCGTCAAAACACTCACCAACCCCACTGTCATCTTCGAAGTGCTTTCCCCTTCCACGGAATCTTACGATCGAGGCGAGAAGTTCGCGCATTATCAAAGATTGCCCTCGCTCACCGACTATGTGCTGATTTCACAAGACAAAATGCGGATCGAACACTATCTCCGGCAGGACGAAAACCATTGGCTGCTTTCGGTGATAACAGAACCGCACGGGGAACTCGCGCTAGAATCGATTGACTGCACGCTGACGCTGGCCGCGATCTATGAAAACATCGACTTTGCTCCCACTGTTCCCCCTTCTGAAACACCCAATGAATAAACTCGCTCCTACACTCCTTCTGCTCGCCTGCGCGTCCGCCCTCCCCGCGCACGCCGTCACCGTCGCCGAGGCCCGCCACGGCATCCACGCCGCCCTCGACAAACGTACCGCCGCGCGCCATCAGCACAACGCCGCCGCTTACCTCTCCACCTTCGCCCCCACCTGGACACTGACCGACGTCTCTGGCGCAACCCAAACCTACGCCACCATGCGCAAGACCATAATCGACCGCCTCGCCCATCTCCCGGTCACACAAATGTACAAGATGACCTGGAAGATCACCAAAGTCACCGCCACCGGTCGCGAAGCCCACGCCACCATAGCCACACACTACGCCCACCCACCCCGCCGCACGCCGAACGGGCCGGTGTACGTTACCCAGGACATGGTGAGCGACACCGTTTGGGAGCGAACGCCCGGCGGGTGGGTGCAGCGGTCGGAAAAGTATGTTTATGATGCTAAGGCGTTTTCGACGCGGGCGGGTGCGAGGGGTGAGTGGTAAAACGGCATCATTCTGTAGTACAAGACGAATTATTAAATAGGACAGTAACCAAAATTACATACAGAAAGAAAACACTACCATGAGTGAGAAGAATTATTTTGACAATCCTCCATTGCATTTCAGAATATATTGCAATACGTGCTCACGTGAAACAAATCACGAAGCCAAATACAGCGAAGAATTTCATTATCCTGATTTTGATGGGAATGAATGTATAGGGGAAGATATTCTTATTACTAGATTAATTTTATGTAAAGGATGTAACACTCCAACTATCGAGAATTGCTGGACAATGAACAATCATGTTACGCAATCTGGCAGACAAATATACTCGGTTAATTACATACCAGCCAGAATGGCGTCATCAATATCAGCACGGCAGTTTTCGAAGTTATCAGAAGATCTCAAAATAATCTATGAAGAAAGCATTAGCGCTTTTAATGCGAATCTAAATATTCTATGTACAATAGGAATTAGAGCGTTAGTTGAGGGTATATGTGCTGACAAAGGCTTCACAAGGGGGAGTCTAGAAAAGAAGATCGAAGATTTATCTAGTGTTGTTCCTGATAACATCACTAAATGCCTTCACAGTTTTCGATTTATGGGGAATAATGCGGCACATGAGCTTAAATCACCCAGCAGATCCGATTTAAGACTTGCAATTGGGGTTAGCGAAGACATTCTGAATTTTCTTTATGAACTGGATTATAAAGCGACACGACTTGCATCACCCCCAAGGCGGTTAAATAATTTAAACACAGAGGATAACTAATCACCTAGTACTGTTGTGTGCTGAATAAATTCTTAAATTCTGCTGCACGATCATGCAAAAAACGATTATAACCCTAATGACGCGAACTGTCATACCTGGCAGAATTATACGTTGTTAATAAGAAAGTCGGCAGTATATTTAATACTACCGACAAGATAAACCAATATAGACACTCGCATAAAACGCGTAATTTTTAAATTACAAACAGATTTTCAGAAGTCCAATTTGTTCAAATCATAATCATCATCATTGAAAAGCTGTTTCTGTTCGAAAGACTTTGCAGCAGGCATTAAGGACAACAACTCATCATATGGCAATTTAATTTCTTGAGCAAAATTGGATGGGAGAATCCCTCTCTTACTCATACGTTCAAATATCATTGTGTGCAATTTTGATGTTTCACGTTTAATTTTCCACGGCTCTTTAGTTCTCCAGCCCCGTCGAGCAATTTCTTTACAAGCATTTTCATATTGCCACTGTGAAATCTTTCCAACATCTCGACTTCTTCTAACTAAAGCCCCAATGGATAATCCCCATCTATTTTTCAAATGCTCATAGTGATTTAAAACAGGCTGTGAAGGACTCTCCAATTTAAATTGATCTTCAGGAAGTAAGAATGATGCCGCAAATCTGTCAGCTTCATTCTCTGCTTTGTGCCCATCAAGCACATCTAAATTTCTATGAAGTACTAAATGAGCAAGTTCATGCGCCGCATCAAACCGGCCTCTGTCGCCGGCATCTTTGAACACGTTGAGTAACACAAATGGTTTATCGTCTTGCCAAAACGAAAAACCATCTACGCATGAAGAGTCTTCATTAACCCAATAGACTTCAACCCCTCTTGATTCCAATAAATGAACCATATTAGAGATTGGATGCGCCCCTAACTTCCATTGCCTACGAAGCAATACGGCAGCATTTTCCGGAGTTTCTCCCGACATATTTGTAATGTCCATATCTGGCAGCTTAAACTTTTTTCTCACAGCATTAGAAATCAGGCTTGAGGCGAGCACACCACACATATTCATCTTGCCACGTAAGGAAGCTGACATTGATCTTCGTGCACGAAAACTCAAAGCCTCATCGGGAATTAAATTAAGATCCCTATCGAAAAAGAATTCAATTGGATAATTTAATACTCGCGCAATCCGAAAAGTAGTTTCTAGCTCAGGTTTATTATAGGCTTCTTCATATTGTGTAATCGCCGGCGCCGAAACTGCAATAGCTTCGGCTAATGCTTTTTTCGTCATGGAGCGCCGACGCCGAGCGACAGTTAATCGCGTCGGTGAAAAAACACCCCAATGCCTATCATCCGATCCAATGGGTGGTAAGAACACATCGCCCACCTTAATTCTCCTCTATAATTACGGCCTCTAATTCTGAACTAGAATTAGAGTAATAGTTATCAGAGTTGTCAACACCACTATTGGGTATATCTATAATTACCGGAATCGTATTGTTTACCGGACCATTAAACAGAACGGCATGTTCACAACTTGTCATCCGATCCCCAACACTATTGAGGTGAACAGGGAGGCTCAAGTGAATCGTCAAATACGGGCCAGATATAGAAGTACCTCCAAATTCGGAAAGCACCCAGTAGTTCTGGAAGGCCTCCTCAGGCACATTGTCCTCTTCAAATAGCGACGGTTGACCATTCCACTGTTGGTTATCACCCTCAATAAGTTCCCTAGATTGGTATCCTTTGGGCGACACCTGATAACCGGCAGGTATCTTAGGACTTGGTCCAATATAAGTGAATCTTGTTAATCCTGAAATGCGGGAGTCTTTTCCGCTTTCGGTGTCGAATATAGCTGCATGATTGACCAAAACGCCATCCGTGCGCGCTTTGAGTGCGTGGCCGCTCATCTGGATGAACGCGACCGCCGAATATGGGCGGCGGCGGAAGCACGCGCGGCCGGATATGGCGGCATCCTGGCCGTCTCCCAAGCGACAAAAGTCGCCCGCAGCACCATTGGAAGAGGACTCAAAGATTTAGATCATCAACCCCTTCTCGCAGGGAGCGTGCGGCGCGCCGGCGGCGGGAGACCGCCACTCATTCTGACGGACCCGACCTTAATTTCCGATCTCCAGCGGGTGATCGAGCCGACACTCATGGGCGATCCGATGCGTCCGCTCCTCTGGGTCTCCAAAAGTCTGGCCAAGATTGCGCTTGCCCTCAAGGAGTTGAAC
>NZ_JBDSQY010000303.1:0-34049 GCF_039929585.1 Capsulimonas sp. | reverse complement strand
GCCACCGGCCGTGCCTTCGGCTGCCTGGATCAACCCGCCAAAGAATAATACGTCGCAGGAAGGGAACACAACAATAACAAGTTAAAAATTATGTACTCGTACGTCTCAAAACTATTGACAACTACCGGTTTTCGAGTTTTGTAAGAATCGTTCCCGGTTCAAGTGGCCGTTGTTATATTCGGTCAAATACACGGGAGGGTCTTCCAAGAGAAGATCGTTTATTTGGATACCCCAGACAACGACCCATTGCGCTTCGTGTCTCATGATGAGCAATCCGTCAACAAGTTTCAGCGTCTCTAGCGAGCTAAAGCTGTTCACCGGCGCCAGCTGATCCAGAGTTGTTCCCAGGCGCGTATACAGAGTACGCAGCGCGTTTGGCAGTTTCAAGCCAAGACGGGCCTCTGCCTGATCGATTTCCTGGTCAGAGTTTCCCTGATCATAGAAGCCTGGACTGTACCAATGGTCGATAAAATCTTGTATCACTGTCCAGCGATCTTCGCCGGATTGAATGCGCTGAGCGAAAATCTGACCGAAATGCATGGAGACCTTTGAATAAGAAAAGCCGGTCGCAATTGCGACCGGCTTTTCTTTGTTATGGAGCGGGAGACCAGGTTCGAACTGGCGACATTCTCGTTGGCAACGAGACATTCTACCACTGAATTACTCCCGCGTATGTTTGTCTGACGTTCGTAGTTATACCCCGTCACAAACGCTGTTGTCAACCGTTTGGGGCGGGCAGGCGCAAAAATCTTTCTTGTTCAGTGTACCAGAGATTTTTGCATGATGAGGTCGGTCTGCGCCTCGCCGTCGAGTTGAAAAATATGGATGCCCACTTCTTCAAAGCCCCATTTTTGATAGAACCGTATCGCTCGATGGTTATGCTCCCATACGCCCAGCCACAAAGTTTCCAAGCCTCGGCCGGTGGTTGTCTCGACGCACTCCTGCATTAATCGGGGGCCTATGCCGCGCCCGATACCCTCTGGGAGAACATACAAGCGTTCCAACTCCATGGGTTTCGAGCCTGTCACGCTGGCGTCCGGCTGCCCCATATGAAGTTTTGCATATCCAAGAGGTTTGCCAGACAGTTCGGCAATAAAGAATGTTGCGAGGGGATCGGAGAACTCCTGCTCCAGTTTTTCCTCGGAAAAATTTTCCGTCAGATACGCTTCCATATCTTCGGGTATGTAGTGTTGTGCGAAAGTGGAGCGATAGGTTGTGGTGCTCAATTCGGTTAGCAGCGAAATATCTTCATGAAAAGCAGTCCGTACTGTCACGGCGCCTTGATTTTCCATTGATCGATACTACCAATCGTCACAGCTCCAGATGGCGAAACCGATCGTCGGCCGCCTTGGCTTCTTCCAGCTCTTTCGCGCGGCGTTCTTCCTCGGCTTTGGCGTAGGCCGCTTCCTGGGCAAGGCGCGCCTGGGTGGCTGCGGCAATCGCGGCTTCGGCGGCAAGGCGCATGTGGACTTCCTGCTGAATGTCGGCGTGAGTGCGGCGCATCGTTCCCATCGGGACATTGACGCCGAGGCCGCCAAACCCGCTGGGGGCGTAGGCGTCCACGGTATTCTGGAACCACTGACGCGACTGAGCGTCATGCTGCGCCTGCTCGATGGCGTGCGCCTGCCGGCGCGCCTCCGCCTCTACTTGGTAAGCGGCGTCTTGAATTTCGTGACCGCACCAATTACAGCGCGGGCTGATGTGCGAGATCAATCTTCGTTGGCATGCGGGACAGTTTTGCATTGTCGTGACTTCCTAATGCAATTTTACCATGTGTAGTGGGCTAAACGCCAAGATCTCGTAATCACTGTATAATGGACGAATACATGGTGATGAAGGGAGGTCGCTTTAGTGAGGGGAATTTCTCAAACACAGGACGACAAATGGGTGAATACCGCGCTGAAATACACGGCCATGTTCGCAATGATCTGTGTATTATTCCTTGGAACGGCTCGGGTATTAGCCGTGGACCACCGAATGGAGAGAGACTGGCTGCCGCCGGCGCAGCAAAGAATTTACAATCTTGTGGACAAACGCCCCCACGCATGCGAGTTGGATTGTTGTGCGTGTCATGACGGATGGTCGTTTCCGGGCAGAGTTACGTACAGCTGCTTGTGTTCGTCCGATTAAGCTACGCGCCGCAGCCAGAGCTGAGAACTTGATGGGCTTCCGCGCCGCTGAGAGTGTAAACATCCATGCCGGAGCCTTCGTAGTAGCGCCATCCGATGACGATCTGCATTTTGCCATTGCCCATAAGGTCGTACAGGCCGTCGATATGGTATGTCAGCGGCGCGGATTCTGGCTTGGGCTTTGGGTAGAACTCGGCCGTGACTATTGAGGTCTTGATCTTGCCACGAACGAGTTTGCGCATCAGTATGAGGGAATAGCCTCCCGCTGGCATCGGCTGGAAGCCGCGATCATTATCTGTGTATCGGTGCGCGCTGATCAGGACTTCGTCGGTTTTATCTCCGTCCAGGTCGCAGCGGATGATCTGGTCAATGTGGATAACTGGGCTGTGAATGCCGTTTGCGATAAGCACATTTCGGACCGCCGCTTTGTAAATGGGCTGTGTCGTATTTTCGCTTCGCTGACGGCGGGGCAGGGCGTTCCAGGCGCCGCCGACGCCGATAACGGCGCCAGCGGGAAGCTGGGTGGAGACTGTCATCTGATCCGGGCAGGGGGCGTCCATCGAGACGGGCTTGCCACCACGCACCGTTCCCAGGCGAGAGGATATGCTGTAGGCATGGTAGGTCTCGCCTCCCGTGAGCAGCCGGGCGGCTTTGTCCTGCAATATCCATTTGCCATTACGAGTGGCGCCCAGCAGTTCGCCGTCTGGAGAGATAATTGGGTGGATGGGTAAGGGTGTAGGTTTCGCCGCCGACTGCCTTGCGACGACTGTGGGGGCTGCGGTGATTGCAGCGATACACGACAAGAGTAAACTTTTGGGAAGTCTCTTCATGATCGATAACCTAATGTCGTTAACGACTAACTTTCTTAATATATGGAGCGGAGACCAGACTCGAACTGGCGACGTTTACGCCGCCCCTCGTGAATGAAGAATTTGTCCGGTAATCCATTCCGCTTGAGAAGACGCCAGGAAGGCGATCAAGCGGGCGGCGTCGTCCGGCATGCCAACCCGGTTGTAAAGGAGAGTTTGTTTCAGGTCTTCTTTCAGATCATTTGTCATCCAGCCTGTGTCGGTTGCGCCGGGATCGACAGCATTCACCGTGATATTCTTTGCCGACAAAGAGACGCTAAGGCAGGTAGTCATGCATTCTATCGCCGCTTTAGTCATCGCATAGGGAAGGTTGTCCGGCATCGGATGCAGCCCTTGACCGGAGGTCAAGTTGATAATCCTGCCTCCAGGCCGTCCGTTATGTCGGTTGGCGAACTCGGCGCAAAGAAGCACAGCGCCACGCATATTGACGTTGTAATGCAAATCAAACAATTCTGGAGTCAGAGTATAGATATCCGTCGGATTAAAGTCGACGGTTGCGTTATTCACGAGAATGTCGACTGGTCCGATCTCTTGCTCGGCGCGATCAAAAATCGTCTTGGGGGCAGTCACATCTGCAAGATCGATCTCCAAGCCAAACGCTGCAACGTTTGATGACCGTAATTCATGGATGATCAATGCGGCGTCGCCTTGATTTTCACCAAAACCAACAGCGACATCGTAAGGTCGGTAATATGTCGTGACGATGTTTGCGCCGCAGGAAGCGAGTATTCTCGCGACGGCCGCGCCAATGCCGCTCGAACGACTGGCGCCCGTGATGAGCGCTGTTTTCCCCGCTAATCGATATTCTTCAAGCATCACTACGCAATCTGATGTCTAGTATATAGAATGTAAACCAAATAAAAGAAAGCCAGTCGAGTTAACGACTGGCTTTCTTAATATTGTGGAGCGGGAGACCAGGTTCGAACTGGCGACATTCTCGTTGGCAACGAGACATTCTACCACTGAATTACTCCCGCATATTGTCTGCTGCTTGGCTGCGCTCGACACAGGTTGGTGGGCAAGAGGAGACTTGAACTCCTACGCCTTGCGGCACCAGATCCTAAGTCTGGCGTGTCTACCATTTCACCACTCGCCCACTGCGTCTTTGGTGACCGTGCGCTGACGAGGAAGAGTATATCCCAAGGGGAGGGAAATGTCAACACCCGGCCATAAAAATTTTTCATGTAAAAGCGCCGCGTGCATTAGGGTATACTCGTATTATAAGAAGGCGGCTCACGCGACGTTCCGTTTCCCACGGGGCGTTCGGCGCGCGCCGTACTCGTTTTTAAGGGGTCATTTTACTGATTCATGGCTGAGAAGACACACAAAATAAAAGTCAATGCGACACACGACGATCTTTCGGAATCGTTCGACGCCGCCAACGCGCACACACTGCCCGAAGATGATGACGCCGATGACGACCGTGCGCCGATCGATCTGGATGCGCCTGTCGGACTTGCCGACGCGATGGCCGGCATCAGCGGCATGATGGCGGATGATGACGACGATGACAACGGCAACGTGATCGATCTGGACGCCGTCATTCCTTCGGCGCCGAAGGTGGAGACGCCTACGCCCCAGGCCGCGCCCAGCGGCGCATCGAGCGCAGAGGTGGAGGCGCTGAAGGAACAGGCGAAGCAGTCGAACGAAAACTATCTGCGCGCTCTGGCAGACCTGCAAAACTTCCGCCGGCGCGGCGAGGAAGAGCGCCTGCGCATTATTCGCGACGGCAACGAGCGGCTGCTCAAGGAATTGCTGCCGGTGCTGGACGATTTCGATCTCGCCGCAAACGCCGCCAAGCAGTCGGAAAGCTACGAACAGCTGGCGAACGGCGTCGATGCGATCCTGCGCAAGTTCCATGAAACCCTGAACAAGCAGGGCGTGGAGCCGATCGCGGCGGTCGGCGAAAAGTTCGATCCTGATCTTCACGAAGCGGTCATGCTGGATGAAGATAGCGATCAGGAAGACGAAACCGTAACATCGGAACTCCGTAAGGGATATACGATGAATGGGCGCGTTATCCGGCCGACGCTCGTCAAGGTCGCGAAAAAAAGCTGACGACTGTCGATTGATGCAGAGGTTGTGCGAAGGCGCGGAAAATCCGGATGATCGAACGTACCTTACGGCCGCTTTCCCTCGGCGATATCTTCGACGAGGGATTCGACCTTTATAAGAAGAACCTGCCGTTCTTGCTGCTGATCGCCGCGCTGATCACCATTCCGTTTAAAGTGCTCACGTCGTTTATCGATCTCCAGGTGCTGCATCGCGTCGTGGACATGAGCAGTATGATGCGAGGCGGCGGTGGCGCGGGTGGTGACGATCCGTCGCAGATGTTCGGCTGGATGAGCGGTCTGGCTCAGGGAATGACAGTCGCGGCGCCTCTTTATCTGGTGATCATGGCGCTTGAGCTGTGTGTCCTCGCGTCGGCGACATCTGCGCGTTATCTGCGCGAGCCGATCACAATGCGCGGCGCGTACTTCTCTGTTTTGCGCCGCATCATTCCTCTGATCGTCACCAGTATCTTCTGGGGCGTTCTGATGACGCTGGGGTTTTTCGCCTGCGTCATACCCGTCGTTTTCCCTTTGACCTTACTGTCGATGCTGGGGCATGTCTTCACGATCGAAAAGGTATCCTATTTTAAAGCTCTCGGGCGGTCGCGCGCGCTGGTTTCCGGCGACTCGTTCCGGGTCTTCGCCGCCCTGTTTCTGCTCTGGCTGATCGGCGCCCTGATGATCCTCGGATTTGAAATGGCGATCCGGTTTCTGTTCACCCTGATTTTACAGGCCCTGCCTGGCGCGCAGGCGCTCACGAGCGGCGCCAGCGTGGTGGGAGGATACACCGTACGCGAGCATGTGATTTCGGAGCTCGGCGATGGTCTTGGTCAGCTCATCGTCACGCCGTTCGTTGTTTGCGTCATGACGGTGCTTTACTACGACCTGCGTGTGCGCACAGAGGCGTTCGATATCGCCCTGAGCGCCAAGCATCTGGGGTATCCGGCGCTCAACTTACAGCCTGGTGTGGGCGGACACGTTCCCGCCGCGCCGCCGCCGGCTCCTCGGCCTCAGCAGCCCGGCGGACGCGGCGTTCCGCCGCGCAATGTCGGCGGAACCATGGGAGGCGCCTCATGATTCGTTCGCGCTCGATGTTTCCACTTCTCCTGATAAACTGCGCGGTTCTGACGATCCTGGCCTCGCTTTGCGTCTTCGGCGCGCCCGTTGCGGAGTATCGCAATGCGATCGGCGGAATCCAGCACAAGCTGGAAGCCGCCTCTGAGGCCAGCCGCCATGGCAAGACCGACGGAACAGAAGCGCCGCACGCCTACGCGGCGCGCGTGCTGGGACCGATCGACACAGTGGTCGTTCCGGGGCAGGGAGCGGTCAAAGTACGGACCGCCCGCCTCGTGTCGATTATCCAAAGCGCCGACGCCGCTCCCATGAAGACCCGGGCGGCCCAGTATGCCCCGATTATTCTGCTGCTGAAGACGCTGCGCTCGGATATGCGCGGTATGAAGGTGGGCGATGTCGGCGGCGGAGATGATCCGCCCTCTTCTTATGTGGAAGTGCGCCGTATTCTTACTCGGCCGGAATACCAATCAGACCCATTGCCGCCTGTTTCCCCCCTGGAGCGAGGGTGGAACGCATTCACGAAGTGGTTCCGAGGTCTGTTTCCAAAGAACACGCGGATGCCGGCCGCGAATATCAGCCCGGTTGCAATCAAAGCCCTGGTCTACGGAATCGGCGCGCTGCTGTTTGCCCTGCTGGTTTATTTGATTGTGCAGTATATCCGCGGCCGATCTTTCGGCGCGGTGGAGCGCAACCGCGAACTCGCCGAAGAAGCCATGGTGGAGGCGCGTGATACGGACAGCTTGATCGGCGCGGCTGAAGCGCGCGCCAAGGAAGGTGATTATCGCGGGGCGTTCCGCCTGGTGTATCTGGCGACTTTGGTGGCGATGGATACCGACGGGATTTTGCGCTTCGACCGTTCACGCACCAACTGGGAGTATCTGCGGGCGCTTCGGAACGCCGGACGCTCGGACCTCTATCAAGCCATGCTGCCTCTGACTCGAGATTTCGACCGCCTGTGGTATGGATACGCAACCGCCGGCGCCTCGGATTACCGCCAAGCGCTTGACCACTACGAGCGGCTGCATGCGCCAAAGGCTGCGGCGGCGCGGCGCGCATAATGCTGGACTGTTCTACATTTTTGAGACTTCGATATGCGCATCAGTAAAGAACTTGTCGCAATTTTCGCTTTGTTTGTTGTCTTCATCGCCATCGGCCTCACCTCCGGCGCGCATAATAATGAAGTCGGCAAGTCACGACAAGTCGGCGCCGACGGAGTGGTAGACCCTTCCGTCACCAATGACCGTAAGTCGGGAAGCAAGGCCTTCTACGATTGGGTGGAGGAGCGCGGGTTCAAGCCCCAGGTCATGCGCAGCGACTGGAGTACGCTGTCGAAGAACAAGGCGCCGGTCATGGTGTGCATCGCCCCTCACACCGGCCAGGATCAGCAGCAGACACTGTTCGACGATAATACTGATGTCCAAAGCCCTGTCCAGTCGACGCGTTTGACGGAGAAGGACGCCGCGAAGCTGCGTTCGTGGCTTCAGTCCGGGCATACGTTGATTTTATTAACGTCCCGCCTGGCGACCGGTAAGATCGCCGGCTCCAAAGAAAAAACGACGACGTTTGGCGACGCCATGGATGTGATTGTCGAGTCCAGTTCCACAGCCGGCGGCAAAACGGATTTTGCACCGCGCCTGATGACCCGTGACACGATGGACTTGTTGCGTGTGCATATGACGTCTGGCGTCCGAATCCGCCGCTCGGTCCCAGATGGGCTGGGGCTCTTCGGCGACGAAGATGGGTCAGTCGCCGCGTCTATTCCTATCGGCGCTGGCCGATTGATCGTGATTGCCGATGGACAGTTTGCTTCAAACGGCAACATTGCCGCCGCCGACAATGCGGAATTTTTAGACAATCTGCTGCATCACCACGCGAAGCGCGGCGATACGATTTTGTTCGACGAATATCATCACGGCGACGCCGTCATCGATTCCGGGGCGACTCTTTGGAGCGCACTCGGACAGCCTCTGCAGTTTGCCTTGTGGCAGCTCCTGGCGGCCGGACTGCTACTCGCCTTCGCGCTCGGATCGCGGTTCGGATCTCCAGTCCCGCTGATGCAAAACGCGCAGCGGACGTCCTCGGAATATGTGGAGTCTCTGTCTAATCTTTACCAGCGCGCAGGGGCGTCCGCCACGGCGCTGGAAACGATTTATCGGCACTTTTTGCGTGAAGTCACCGGGCGTCTCGCGCTGCCCCCGGATACCAGTCTGGAGAACGTGGCGGCCGTCGCCGCCCGGCGCAGCTCCGTCCCGCTGGCCGATGTTCGGCAACTGCTGGCGGACTGCGAGAACGCCATCGATCGCGGCTCCGTCCCGGAAGCCAATCTGCTCAGTTTAGTAAGACGCATGGATCGTATCAGAAAGGACCTAGGCATTGTCTGACGAAGAAATCCGCTCCTCCGCATCCGAAGCGTCGCCCGTTTCGCCGTGGGGAGCGCCGGCGCCAGAGGCGCAAAACTCCGTGAATTTCTACCAGCCTCCGGTCCAGCCCGTTGAGGAGGCGACTCCGACCTATCAGGGCCAGAACGAGGTGCAGCGGGTGGCCGACGCCATCACCGCGGAAATCCACAAGGCCGTTGTCGGCCAGGATGACGCCATTGAGTACGCTCTCGCCGCGCTTTTCGCCGACGGCCATGTTCTGCTTGAAGGCGTGCCCGGCACCGCAAAGACGCTGCTTGTGCGCGCCCTGTCGGCCGCCGTGTCCACCGACTTCAAGCGCATCCAGTTCACCCCGGACCTGATGCCTTCGGACATTACGGGGACCCGGATCTTCGACCAGAAGAGCAGCGAGTTTGTCTTTAAGCCCGGCCCGATCTTCACCGGCCTGCTGCTTGCTGACGAAATCAACCGAACCCCACCGAAGACGCAGGCGGCGCTGCTGGAAGCCATGCAGGAGCATCGCGTGACCGTGGACGGCGAAACGCATGACCTTGGCGGCGTGTTTATGGTCTTCGCCACGCAGAATCCGATCGAGTTCGAAGGAACCTATCCACTGCCGGAAGCTCAGCTTGACCGATTTTTGCTGAAGATTCTGGTCAGCTATCCGCCGCCCGACGCGGAGCAGTCGATCCTGCGCCGGTACCATCAGGGGTTCGATTCCAACGATCTCGAAACGACGAACATTCAGTCTGTCGCGGACACGGCGTCGATCGAACGCTGCCGCGCCGTCATTAAGAAAGTTCGCGTCGAAGACGCCATGTTCCGTTATATCTCGTCGCTGGTTTTCGCCACCCGTGAGCACCGGCATCTCGTGCTGGGCGGCGGACCGCGCGCGTCGATCGCCCTGCTGCAAGTCGGCAAGGCGCTCGCGGCCATGCGCGGTCGTGATTATATGATCCCGGACGACGTCAAATCGATCGCGCCCGCCGTCCTGCGCCATCGCCTGCTGCTGCGCCCCGAAGCCGAAATCGAAGGCGCCACGGCGGACAATGTCATTGAAGGAATTCTGGGCGGCCTGGAAGTCCCCCGATAATCAAGAAATCGCCGCCTTGGGCGGCGATTTTCTTTCCCTAACGCAATGGAGCGTCGCTCGGCAGCCTTGGCTCCGCCAGGCAAGGAAGATCAGCGATGAACCTGAAAGTCTCTCACAAAACGATATTTCATTACGATGCGCCCCTGACGGGCGAATGTTTCATGGAAGTGCGTCTGCGCCCGCTGTCGCAGTCTGAAGTTCAGGACTGCCGCAGTTATGAACTCACGGTCGATCCCAGCGCTCCGCTCTTTCATTACGACTTGCCCGGGGAGCTGGGACATGTCGATCATTTCACTCTGCGCGGCGATCCGCACGACACGCTGACCCTCACCACGGTTTCCACGGTGGAGACGCATCGCGCCAATCCCTTTGAAGACTTAACCTTTGACGCCGGCGATTGGGAGATGCTGAGCGACCCGCTGCTGCGCCGTGACCAGGCCGAATGGTTATTCGCGACGGAGATCGTTTCTGTGGGACCCCATTGGGATGTTCCGGAAGTCACTCACGCCAGCGTGTTCGAATTTGGTCAGGCGCTGAGCAAATTCATCTACGATCGTTTCGAATACATGCCGGGCTCCACCGATGTCAGCACGCCGCTGGACGAGTTTGTCGCGCAGGGCAGGGGAGTGTGTCAGGATTACGCGCACTACATGCTGGCGATTGCCCGCTCGGCGGGAGTGCCCGCGCGTTACGTTTCGGGTTATGTTTTCAGCGGCTCGGATCCGAACACACATGGCGGCGACGCCATGCACGCCTGGGTCGAGCTTTATATTCCGCACGCGGATACTTGGCGCGGCTTCGACCCGACAAACAACCTCTTAGTAGGCGAGCGCCACATCAAGATCGCATCGGGGCGCGACTATTCCGATGTTCCTCCGACCAAGGGATTGCTTCGCGCGGCGCGCGGCGGCAAACTGCCGGAATGCAGCGAACTCGATGTGATCGTCAGCGTCAGCGAAGTCCACTTCGCTTAAGATTGAGAATTGGATAGAATCCAAAAAAGGCCGCCGTCACAGTGACGGCGGCCTTTTTTGAGTATCTGTCGTACTATTTCAGAGATTTCGCGACATGGAATTCGTGACCGTTGGGATGTGTCGGCAGCACGGACGGGGACTCGATCCACGCCATCGATATGTTTCGGCTGCGCGCCTGCATGGCGAAGTCATTGAGCTGCGAGATGCCGCCGACATAAGCGCAGAGATAGGCGGCAATGGCGACACGCATCGACATCATTACCATCTTCGGCCGGTGGCGGCGCGCGTACTCCAACAGATAAAGCGGTCCAAGGCAGAGAACCAGTTTGGCGACGATGAACACCGGAATACCTTGTTGCAGGTAATAAGCCATCACGGGATTTCCCTCGCTGGCTTCTCGGTAATTCACCAAAAAGATCGTCGTCATCAGATCGATGATCCCGATCGCCGTCAAAATTATTCCGTCGCGCGATATTTTCATCATGGTTCCTCCGTGTGTGGGGTCGCTCATGTCTGCTTCATCGCTCATGGCTGTCTTGAGATTTCTATTATATACGAAAATTCCGCCGATATCAATATGTTTTATATAAATTTATGAACTATTTTCGTATTAATATGTTCTCAATAAAATCATTGCGATTTGTTTGGATATTTTTTCAAAAAAATGAATGTGTGATAAATTTCACGATTGACAAACCAGGGGGCCTTTAGGTATTATTAGGCGCATTCTCCACGAAGAGGTAATTTAATGGCGACTCCCCGTCAAATCCGCGCGCGCATTCGAACGGCAAAGAATATTCAGCAGATCACCAAGGCGATGAAGATGGTGGCTGCCGCACGTTTGCGGCGTGCGCAAGAGGCCGTCGGCGCCGCTCGTCCGTATGCGGAAAAGATGCGTGAGGTCATGGCGAGCCTTAGCAACGGCTCGGACGGCGTTCAGCATCCACTGCTTCGCAAGATCGAGGGAGAGCCGAAGAAGATCGGCCTGATCCTGATCACCGCAGACCGCGGCCTGGCCGGCGCTTACAACTCCAGCGTCATCAAGCGCGCCATCGAACTGGTTCGGCCTTATGGCCCCGAGAACGTAAAGATCGTCAGCGTCGGCAAGAAGGGCGCTGTCTTCTTCAAGCGCCGCGGCTTCTCCGTCGTTTCCGAGAACCCGGTTCCTCAGACCGGCATCAGTTTCATGGACGCTCAGACGCTGTCCCGGACTGCGCGCCGCCTGTTCGAAGACGGTGAGATCGACGCGCTTTACGTGATCTACACCCAGTTTGTCAGCGCGATGACTCAGCGGCCTCAGACGGTGCAGATCCTGCCGCTCCAGCCGCTCGAAAGCGCTGCGGACGCGAAGCCAGGACCGAAGGCCGATTACATTTTCGAGCCGAACCCGGAGCAGATCCTGAGCAGCTTGCTGCCGCGCTACGTGGACACGCAGGTTTTTCAATCGGTTATTGAAAGCGTTGCTTCTGAGCACGGCGCGCGCATGACATCCATGTCCGCCGCGACGGACAACGCAGGCAAGATGATCTCCGGACTGACGCTCACCCTGAACCGGGCGCGCCAGGCGGCGATCACCAAGGAAATCGCCGAGATCGTCGGCGGAGCGGAAGCGCTGAAGTAGAACGCTTTTTGGGCGTAATTTTATAAACATCAACGGCGAACGTTTTTCACAAGGAGAAATAGGCTTTATTATGGGCGTCGGCAAAATTGTACAGGTGCAGGGACCGGTCGTTGACGCGCGGTTCGAAAAGGGCGATCTGCCCAATATTCTGAACGCGCTGAAGATCACGGATTCCAGCAAAAACATCAACATCACGGTCGAAGTGGCGCAGCACCTGGGCAACGATGTCGTCCGCTGCATCGCGATGTCCTCAACGGACGGTTTGACTCGCGGTCTTGACGTGGTCGACTCCGGCGCGCCGATCAGCGTGCCGGTCGGCAACGTGACTCTCGGCCGTGTCTTCAACCTGCTCGGCGATCCGATTGACGAACGCGGCCCGGTCGACTCCAGTCTTCGATACCCTATCCACCGCGGCGCTCCGTCTCTTGGGGATCAGGCGGCGACGACGGAAGTCCTGGAAACCGGCATCAAGGTCATCGACCTGCTTTGCCCGTACGCCAAGGGCGGTAAGATCGGCCTCTTCGGCGGCGCCGGTGTCGGCAAGACGGTTTTGATCCAGGAACTGATCCGCAACATCGCGACCGAACACGGCGGCGTTTCGGTGTTCGCCGGTGTCGGCGAGCGGACCCGCGAAGGCAACGACCTTTGGCTGGAAATGGGCGAAGCCGAGTATACGGACGCCAACGGCAACAAGGCTGTCGTTCTCGACAAAACGGCCATGGTCTTCGGCCAGATGAACGAGCCCCCCGGCGCACGCCTTCGCGTTGCGCTTTCCGGTTTGACAATGGCCGAGTACTTCCGCGACGAGCAGGGCCAGGACGTTCTGCTGTTCGTCGACAACATCTTCCGATTCGTTCAGGCGGGTTCGGAAGTGTCCGCGCTTCTCGGACGAATGCCGAGCGCGGTCGGCTACCAGCCGACTCTCGCCTCGGAAATGGGCGCTCTTCAGGAGCGCATCACCTCCACCAAGACCGGCTCCGTCACTTCGGTTCAGGCGATCTACGTCCCTGCTGACGACCCGACTGACCCCGCGCCGGCCACGACCTTCGCGTTCCTTGACGCCACCACGTACCTGGAGCGCAACCTGACGGCCATCGGTATCTACCCGGCCGTCGATCCTCTGGTTTCCACGTCGCGTATTCTCGATCCGAACATCGTTGGCGAAGAGCACTACGGCGTGGCTCGCGGCGTCCAGCAGATCCTTCAGCGCTACAAGGAACTCCAGGACATCATCGCGATTCTTGGTATCGACGAACTCTCGGACGAGGACAAGTTGGTTGTTGCGCGCGCTCGCAAGATCCAGCGCTTCCTGTCCCAGCCGTTCTATGTCGGCGAGCAGTTCACGGGTATCCCCGGCCAGTACGTTCGCCTGGCGGAAACCGTGAAGTCGTTCAAGGCTGTTCTCGAAGGCGAATACGACGATCTGCCCGAGCAGGCGTTCCTGATGTGCGGCACGATCGATCAGGTCGTGGAAAAAGCCAAGGCGCTCGGCGCTTAGTTTGCTCGGGGTCTCGTAATATTCTCGGGCCCTCACGGAGGAAAGACACTTGGCGTCCCAATACACACTCGACGTCGTCACTCCGGAGCGCATCATGCTGAGCGACCAGGTCGTTAGCACGGTGGCTCCGGGGTACGAAGGCCAGCTCGGCATCCTTGCCGGACATGCGCCTTTGATGACTGAACTCGTTCCCGGCGAGGTCCGCGTGACTCTCGCCGACGGACGCACCACATCGCACATCATCATTTCCGGCGGTTTCATGGAAGTGACCGCCGAACGCACGACGATCCTCGCGGACTTCGCCGAGCGGATCGATGAGATCGACATCACTCGTGCGGAGGCGGATCTCGCCGTCGCGCGGCAGATGCTGGCCGAGGCCGACGCTGGCAGCGCCCAGGCGGCCGAAGCCAAACAGGCTCTCGCGCACGCCGAAACTCGCATCCGCGCTTCCCGCAACGCATAGCTTCACGCGGCCCCGTCTCTCATGGGAGACGGGGCCTGGCAAACCCCTTTTCACGCGTGAGTAATCCACGCAGGATTCCCCTTCTTCGCGAACGAATACTCACCGTACGACGTATTGAAACCTGGGGTGTAGTATTTTGACTGGTGAAAACAACTCTGCTTTGAAATTTTGGCGGATCACGTTCGTCAGCGTTCTGATGATTCTCGGAGGATATTCCGGATTTCAGATCGGCGACGCCGTGGTTAAGTCGGTAAAGAACCTGGACCCGAAGGATATCAAAGGAAATGCATTCCTTTCATCCTATCAGGATATCCTGAACAGTCCTAGTGGAAGCACGACCGCATTTATTGCGTTCACGCTTCTCGGCTTACTCCTCAGCTTTTTGGTGGCGACAGGAGCTTTCAACAAGCTCGTCAAAACCGGCGATCAGCTGCAGGAAATGAGCCCGAACGAAAAAGTGGCGACCTTCCTCGGCGTCACGCTTGGCCTACTGCTGACGGTTCTCCTGTCTCCCATCCTTCTGTCCATCAAGGGGATTGGCGTCGGTCTGACCGTTCTCGTCGCCATCGCCCTGGTCTATCTCGGGGTTGTGACGATGACGAGCATGAAGGACGATATCAAATTCTTCCTGCCCGGCGGACAGCAGTCGGAAGCGGCGGAGATCGTGCCGGAGCGCTGCAAGATCCTGGACACGAACGTGATCATCGACGGCCGCGTGGCGGACATCTGCCGCGCCGGGTTCCTCGAAGGTCCGATCTATGTTCCCGGCTTCGTTTTGGATGAGCTTCAGCACATCGCCGATTCTGCCGATAGCTTGAAGCGGGCGCGCGGCCGTCGCGGTCTGGACATTCTTAACCAGATGCGCACTGAACTGAAGATGCTGGTGCGCACGTACGACAATACCGATCCCAACGACCGCGACGAAGTGGACGCCAAGCTTGTGAAGCTGGCGAAGCAGCTCGACGGCTGCATCGTCACTAACGACTTCAATCTGAATAAAGTCGCCGAATTGCAGGGCGTCACGGTTCTCAACATCAACGAACTGGCGAACGCGCTCAAGCCAGTCGTCCTTCCTGGTGAAGAAATGACCGTGACCATCATCAAGGAAGGCAAGGAGATGAACCAGGGCGTGGCTTATCTCGACGACGGTACGATGATCGTCGTGGAAGGCGCGCGCCGACGGATCGGCGAGACGCTGGATGTCGTCACGAGCAGCGTGCTGCAAACGGTCGCCGGCAAGATGATCTTCGCGTCGATCCGCAACTCTCACGGCGACGAGGAAGAAGAGTCGTATGACCCAAATTCACGTGGTTATCCCCGCAGCGGGCCTCGGCGCAAGATTCAGTACTAACGGCAACAAGGTTTTTGCGTCCCTTGCCGGCCGGTCGATGCTGGGCATGGCGGTGGATGCGTTTCGGAGACGATCGGAGTTTGCTTCGATCACGGTGGTGACGGGGGAGGAAGATCTTTCCCGCTGCCGCCAGATCGTGAACGCGATCGCCCCCGAAGCGCATGTCGTCCTGGGCGGCGCGACTCGTCAGGAATCCGTGCTGCTTGGACTTAGCGCAATCAATGGAGCGGACGACGATATTGTTTTCGTTCACGACGGCGCCCGGCCTCTGGTGTCCGACGCCGTCATCGATCGGTGTATGGAAGGCCAGCGTCGCAATGGAAATGCCGTCGCGGCGATCCCCGTGGTCGATACGCTGAAGCTCGCGTCTGAAAATCAGACCGTGCAGCGCAATATCGATCGTGATGGATTGTGGGCCGTGCAGACGCCGCAAGTCTTTCCGCTCGGCCTGCTGCGTGAAGCGCACGCCGCTGCTGCGCGCGAGAATTTTGCAGGAACCGACGAAGCCTCGCTCGTGGAAAGGCTGGGAATTCCCGTGCATCTCGTCGAAGGCTCGCCGACAAATTTGAAGGTAACCCGCGCCGAGGACGCTGCGGTCGCAGAGGCGCTTTTGCGCCCCGCGCAGAATAAAACGAAGATGCGCGTGGGATTTGGGTACGATATCCATAGGTTAGAGTTTGGCCGCCGTCTCGTTTTGGGCGGCGTCGAGATCCCGACGACTGATGGCCGGGGGCTTGACGGTCACTCCGACGCCGACGTTCTGCTGCATGCAATCTGCGACTCGCTCCTCGGGGCCGCCGGCCTGCCGGACATCGGCCATCTCTTTCCCAACACCGATCCTGCCTACGCCGGCGCCGACAGTATGACGCTTCTCGCCGAAGTTTATCGGCGTGTGAGCGAGCTGGGTTGGCGGGTACAAAATATAGACGCGACTATTGTTGCGGAAGCGCCAAAGATCGGCCCATATACGGCGCAAATGCGGAATAATGTCGTACAGCTGCTGGGCATCGAGCCGAGCTGTCTGGGGATCAAAGCGACCACAAACGAAGGTTTGGGATCGCTCGGGCAGGGGCAGGGCATTGCGGCCCATGCAGTCGCCTGCCTATCTCAAGGCGATTAACAGAGGCGACTGAAAAGGCGCAAACGCTCCGCTCCGAACATCAAGGAAGGACTGAGTACAATGGCCATTCAAGTTCATGTCAAGGGGAAGCACCTTAAGGTTACGGACGGGCTGCGCGAGCATGCCGAACAGCGGCTGCAGCGGCTCGAGAAATACTTCGGCAACATTCGCGAGGCCCATGTCGTCGAGAGCATCGAAGGCGGTGAGCATCGCGTCGAAGTGACCCTTGAGGGCGACGGGCTGCTGCTGCGCGGCGAAGAGCGCACCGAGGACATGTACGCCTCGCTGGATCGCTGCGTGGACAAGCTCGAACAGCGCGTCAAGAAGTTCAAGGCCAAACACACTCACCTGCGAAACCATCAGGAAAGCCTGCGCAACACTCCCGCCACGAATGGCGTCGGGATTGAAGGCATCCTGCCGGCCGAGACCGAGGATGAGCCGGACTACACTCCGCGCATCGTGCGCACCAAGGCCGTGACGATGAAGCCTATGGGCATCGACGACGCCGTGCAGATGCTGGAGCTGGTCGGCCACGATTGGTACGTTTATCTCGACTCGGACACGAATATGACGCAGGTCGTCTACCGTCGCCGCGACGGCAACTATGGGCTGGTTACGCCCAAAATCTAGTAATACTTATTTACGTTACGCGAAGGAGATTCAGTAGAGGTTATGAAGATCGGAATGCTCACCGGTGGTGGGGACTGCCCGGGATTGAACCCGGCGATACGCGGCGCGGTGCTCCGCCTGCTGGAATACGGCGACGAAGTGATCGGCTTCCAGCAGGGCTGGAAGGGCCTCGTGGAGGGCAATACCGAGCCACTCACCCTGGAGCGGGTCGAGGGCATCATCGATCAGGGTGGAACGATCCTGCGTTCGTCGCGAACGAATCCGTTCGCTCCGGGCAAGGAAGCACAATTAGAGGCCGTTCTCGCGAACATCAAGAAGTTCGAATTGGACGCCTTGGTTGCGCTCGGCGGCGAGGACACCCTCGGCGTCGCCTCCAAGCTCTACACGCTGCACAATGTCCCGACGGTCGGCGTGCCGAAGACGATGGACAACGACCTCGACAAGACCGACTATACGTTCGGTTTCGACTCCGCCGCCTCGGTGGCTCTTGAGTCGATCGATCGTCTGCGCGACACCGCCAAATCGCACGACCGCGTCATTGTGGTCGAGGTGATGGGGCGCCATGCGGGCTGGATGGCTCTGTGGTCCGGCGTCGCCGGCGCCGCCGACTGGGTTCTGCTTCCGGAAGTCGCCGTGGATATCGAAGCCATGTGCGAGCAGCTGAAGAAGAACTACGCGCGCGGCAAGACCTGGGGTATCGTCGTCGTCAGTGAAGGCGTCGAGATCCCGGGCGCACAGAAGGGTGAGGACGTTCAGCTGGACGCCTTCGGCCACCATCAGCTCGGCGATGTCGGCATTGGACCGGCCATCGCGAAAGAGATCGAGAAGCGCACCGGGTTCCCGACGCGCGACGCCGTTCTCGGCCACACGGTCCGCGGCGGCTCCCCGACGCTCTTCGACCGCATCCTCGGCACCCGGGTCGGCATCCACGCCGCTGAACTCGTCCACAAGGGCGATTTCGGCAAGATGGTCGCCCTCCAGGGCACGGAGATCGTGGCGGTTCCGATCCAGGACGCCGTCAAGCAGTGGAAGCTGGTTTCGCAGGACCTCTACGACACCTTCCTTCCAACGTTCAACAAGTAACGAAACGACCATCAGCGCCCCGGCCACCCGCCGGGGCGCTGATTTTTTGTCACCGCCAATTTACAGAATAGTTTTTGTTAGCGCGCCATGTCAGAAGGCCGGCGAATGAATTCACGCCTACAAGTACAGTCACCCGCCTTCGCGGGTTCAGAAGTCGACGAAGGTCGACGGCTGTACTTTTAGCCGCGAATTTATTCGCCTGGCGTCCTCAGTGGCGCTGCAAATTGCAGCCATCACAGGAGACCAGCCATGTTACCGATCGACCTGTCCGGCAAAAACGCTCTCATTACCGGCGGCACGCGTGGGATCGGCCGCGCCATCTCACAGACACTTGCTTCCGCAGGCGCATCCACGCTCGCGCTTTATCGCTCCGATGAAGCCGCCGCTGAAGAATCGCTCGCTGTCCGCAAGTGGGCCGGCCCCAATGCGACGCACACGAATATTCTCTGTGATATCTCAAAAGAGACAGAAATTGCGAGTCTTTCCGGACCTATTCGGGATATAATGAGCAATCGGATCGATTTTCTCATTCTCAGCGCCGGAATCGGGTCGCGAGGCGCGTGGAACGAGACATCCGTGGAAGATTGGCGGCGACTAATCGACACCAACCTCACCAGCGCAGTGCTGCTTGCCCGTCTGGCGACGCCGCTCATGCCCTCCGGTGGATCGATCGTCTCTATTGCGAGCGGCGCAGGTCATGAAGGCCTTCCCGGGACGGCGCTCTACGGCGCGTCCAAAGCGGGCTTGATTCTTTTCACGCAATCGCTGGCGCAGGAAGTCGGGCCAAAGGGGATTCGGGCAAACGTTGTCTCACCTGGGTTTACGGAGACGAACTTTTCGGGCAAAACGCCTAGCGAAGAAACTAAGCAGCGCGTGGCGTCGAACACGGCGTTGCGACGAACAGGGAAACCCGATGACGTCGCCGGCGTGGTCTTGTTCTTGTGCAGTGAGTTGTCGTCATTCGTGACGGCGCAGGCGATCCGGGTCAATGGCGGGATTGTTTAGGGATGGCCCTCACCCTCGGTCCCTCTCCCGGAGGAGAGGGATGTCCAAAGATCGAGATCCAAACGTAGTTCAAGTGTACTTTTGAAGACAATATCTTATTAACTGACGTTACGCACCTCGTGCCCGGCGATTGAAATCGCGGCTAGAAAAGCACGATGTGCCCCTTCGGGCACTCCAGAAACCTTGCGATTACGTTCTCTGGAGTCGGCGGAGGCCGACGCTCTCTGGGCACTCGTGCACTTCTAGGCGCGAATTCATTCGCCCGCTAGAGGCTTGCGTAACGTCAGTTATTAAGGCACTGTGCGAAGCAACGCTCGGCCCACAAATTTTGGACATCCCTCTCCTCCGGGAGAGGGACCGAGGGTGAGGGCTTACAGCGCCAAAAGCCTCATCGCATTATCGCAGCTGACGATGGCGAACTCGGCGTCGTTTAGCGCCCAGCGGGCGTTTTTGATGGCGCGGGCCTGGGAGAAGAGCGGGAAGTCGGAGCCGAGCAGCAGGCGCTCTGGGCCGAGCTTGTCGCAGAGGCGGCGAATGAGACGCGGGGGCTGCCAGCTGGTTTCAAGATAGAGATTCGGGTGGTTCAGGGCGGCGCGCAGGGCGGCGCGGGGGGCGTCCCAGCCGCTATGGCCGCAAACGAAATTGATGTCCGGGAATTTGTCCAGCAGTTTCGGAAGCGCTTTTTCCCAGGGAGTGTCCGACGGACGGTAAATCGGGAAGTTTCCCGTGTGCAGATAAACGGGGAGCGCGCGGCGCGGCGATGCCGACAATTGGCCCATCATGGCGAATAACTTGGGGGAATCGATAGGAAGTTCCTGAAGGTCGCTGTGGAACTTGATCCCAGCAATCGGCAGTTCCAATAAGTGGGCGAACTTGTCCTGGTAGTCCGGCAGGCTGTTATCCACCGAACCGAAGGGGATGAGCAGGCCATGGACGCGCGCGCAGGCTTGCAGCACTTCTTCCGTGGGCACGAAGGGGTCCATGGCGACGACGATCGATTTGGAGACGCCGTTGCCCGCCATCTCGCCGAGCAGCGACGACGCGTCGGTGGTGATCATACGCCGACTCATCTCGGTATAAATGAGCGGCCCCATATTTCGATAGGTTTTCAATGCGCCGGCGGTTCGCCAGCGTTCCGCCATCGAATCCACGGCGTCCTGTGTCCAGGAAGCCACCATTTTTGCGGCGGGGTTAAGCGGACCGATCGAACGGTAATAGGGGCCGTTGGGATCGGGAAGTTTGCTGCCGGGCGTGGTAATATGGCAGTGGAAATCGATAATCACGGAAACTACTATACCCGATCATTTCATCAGGACTACTAAAGTATGCGTATCGTCGATCTCATCGAGAAGAAACGGAACGGCGGCGAACACTCCGCCGAAGAGATTCAGTTCCTGATTGGCAACTATGTCTGCGGAGGCGTGCCGGAGTATCAGATCAGCGCGTGGCTGATGGCCGTGGTGTGGCGCGGCATGACCGACGCCGAGACGTTCGCGCTTACGCGGGCCATGGTGGCGTCTGGAGAGACACTGGACCTGTCCGGCATTCCTGGCCCAACGCTGGATAAGCACAGCACGGGTGGGGTGGGTGACAAAACAACACTGGCCGCCGTGCCGATCCTCGCCGCCGGAGGTGTGTTCATGGCGAAGATGTCCGGACGCGGGCTTGGGCGCACTGGCGGCACGCTGGACAAGCTCGAATCGATCCCGGGAACGCGCACGAATATCTCCATCCCCGATATCCTGCGCCAGACGGCGACGGTCGGCGCCTGTCTCTGCGGCCAGACAGACACCCTCGTCCCGGCCGACCGCCTGCTGTATGCGCTTCGGGACTCGACCGCCACGGTCGAATCATTGCCTTTGGTTGCCGCAAGCATTATGAGCAAGAAGCTGGCTGGCGGCGCCGCCAATCTCCTGCTGGACGTGAAGGTCGGCAGCGGCGCGTTCATGAAGACTTTGGAGGATGGGCGAGCGCTGGCCGAACTGATGGTTCGCATCGGCGAAGCCGAAGGACGCCGCGTGGTGGCCATGATTACGGATATGAACGCGCCGCTTGGCTTTAACGTTGGCAACGCCGTGGAAGTCAAGGAGATCGTTGCGCTTCTCAAGGGCAATCCCTGGATCGAGGCGCATCTGAACTTTCTTGTCCGAACAATCTGCGGGATCGGCTTCGTTCTCGCAGGCCGCTGCAAGACGCAGTCCGAAGGGGAGGCGCTGACCCACGAACTGATCACATCCGGCGCCGCATTCGACAAACTCTGCCAAATTGTCTCCGCGCAGGGCGGAGACACCGAATATCTCCTACGCATGGTCAAGCAGCAAGTCGCGCGCTTCAAATACGATGTGCGCGCGCCGAGGGCCGGATATATTCACGGCATCGACGCCAGCGAGATCGGCATGGCGGCGATGGTGCTGGGCGCAGGCAGGAAAGACAAGGATGACGTGATCGACGCCTCGGCGGGCGTATTGATCCGGCATCCGATTGGAAAGCAGATCGAGGCGGACAACGTGATCGCCTCACTGCACTCCAACTGCGAGATTTCGATCCGCGAGGCGACATCCATCGTTCAGGGGGCGTTTGATATCCGGGACACCGCTCCCGAACTGCGTCCGCTGGTTTACGAAACGATCGGGCTCTAACGCTCGTCGGTACTCAGAAGCTTCAGTGCAAACTTGGGATTGTAGTTCTTATCGCACGCGCCGCAGGACGCCTGGCGGATGCGTCGGTTTCGGTGGACGCGGCGGCCGCAGATGGGGCAGCCGTAGACATATCGGTGCGGTGTGCGTGGCGGCGTGAGCGGAGAGGCGGCGTAACGCTTTGTTACTCCCAGCTGCGCCGCTAAATTCCAAAACGCCTTCGAGTGGTTTGGATGCTTGATGTGCGCCACTTCGTGACGGAACGTATTCAGTGCTTCTTCCCACCCATGCTCTAGGTATGCCTGCCAGCTGAGCACGATCCGGTGTCGCTGCGGCTGATAATATCCCCCGTACGCCTTGCGTCGCGAAATAACGATCGTGGGACAGATCAGTTCATTCTCAAAATACTCCTGGTTGAGCCGGTCGAATTCCTCGTGTATCGCTGCAAGAAGCTGCGATTCCGTCAGCTCGCGTGCGGGAAGGGCGGGGGAGGGGGGCGGCGCTCCGACTTGAATTTGCATGGCCTTCATCACCAGAGATTATACCTCCTGTCCCGCACGGACAATCTCGTTTGGCGAAGGTTTCCAGACGGCCAAGCGCGGGTACATACGGATATCGTTCGCCGCAATTCACTGACGTCAACGATGAAGGAGTATCCACGATGTCTTCGATGCCTATTATGCGCTGCTTTTGCGCGGTCGCCTTTACCGCGGCCATCTTTGCCGCCGGTTGCAGCAACAATGACGCCGCTGAGAACCAGCCGCCGACGGTTGTGACCAACACGACCACGACTACGCCTGTTCCCGTCGCTGTACCGGCGGGTACGACCACTGTGACCACCCCGGGAGCCACAACGACCGTGGTCGGCGGCGTCCCGCAGACCAACAACACCAACGCTGGTCCTGGCGGCGCCACAGGGCTGGATTCCACGACCGGCGACGCCGTGCTGAAAACGATTCACACGAATGTCCAGATGACCGGATCGCGCATTCTCGCTACGGCTGATGGGACTGGTACGGTTCGCCTGACGGGAACGGCGCAGAACCAGCAGCAGAAGGCGCTCGCTGAGCGGCTGGCCACCAATACCGCCGGCGTCAGCAGTGTCATCAACAAGATTGAAATCGTCGCCACCGGCGGCGTCAAGACTCCGCCGCCGGCTCCTAAAGTGAAGGTGGTTGAGAAGACGCACATTGTTGTTGTCCACGACAAAGCGGCTGCTCCGCCCCCGCCTCCCGCCGACGGTTCAACGCCGGCCCCGGCCACGACGGATGACAGCGCCAGCCCCACGACGGCCCCGCCGCCCACCAGCTCCGGAATGTAATCGAAACGATCCGCCTTCGGGAAAATCTTTTCCGAAGGCTGGGTCGCCGTCTTTGCTTTGTTTTCGCCGCGTTGACGGACTCTTCTTCGCATGCTACAATACACCAACGACGAAGTATTTGTTGGAGAATGGAAGCGGCGATGCGATTCAAAACACTGCTCCTTTTTGGAGCCCCCGGAAGCGGCAAGGGAACGCAGGGCACGATCCTAGGAAATATTCCCGGGTATGTCCATGTGGCCTGCGGCGATGTCTTCCGTAACCTGCGCGTCGGCTCGCCTTTGGGGAAAGTCTTCCTGGATTACAGCAGCCGGGGCAGCCTGGTTCCTGACGACTTTACGGTTCAGCTCTGGCGGGCGCACATCGATGGCCTGGTGAGCCTTCAGAAGCTTGATCCGAACTACGACACCCTGATCCTGGATGGTATTCCCCGCAATGTCGCACAGGCGCGCTTGATGGACGATTATATCGATGTCCAGCGCGTGTATTATCTCAACTGCGAAGACCGTCAGAAGGTCATGACGCGTTTGAAGCGGCGTGCACTGCACGAGAACCGTCTGGACGATGCGTCGGACAAGGTGATCGAACATCGCCTTTATGTCTACGAAGCGGAAACGGCGCCCGTGCTTGGGTATTATCCAGAGGAAAAGATCCGCAGGATCGATACCGGGCGGACGCCCGTAGAAGTCCTTGCCGACATTCTTTCGGACCTGAGGTCGCTGAAACTGCTGACGCAGGACGAGGAAATGTCCTGAGCGGGAACAAATTTCCGCAAAAATCAGTGATAATAGTATCCACAACATGGGGGCGATAGGTTTCGACTGAGAGATTGGTTGCTCAGGTCGCGAGCCGAGGCGCCGCTGGCCTCGTTAAAAGCGGCAAAAAAACAAACGCGAACACTAAGTTCACCACAGCCCGTACTTCGTACGCGCTGGCTGCCTAACTAACCCTTAGGTAGTATTGCGCCGCCCTCGGGCGGTCCGTCTCCTCTTATCAAGCCCGCCGGTAAGACTGAGGCGTAAATAAACGGGATTACGCTTGAGAGCTGCTTTTCGGCTTAAGCGGACATCAAAGGAAAGATCGCGCGGCTGGCAGCCCGCCAATAGGCGGCCGAAGCGCTAAAACCAAATTGTTGGCTATGCTTGTAGACGCCTGGGTTTTCGCTACTTAGGACGAGGGTTCAACTCCCTCCGCCTCCACCATGTTCCGCAGCGCCTCCAAAGCCTATTTTGGAGGCGCTGTTTCATTTTCCATGGATGACCCCGTACGTTTATTGACCCCCACGTGAAAAGTATGTTACAATTACGAATCACTCTCCCTCACGCCGGCCACGCCAGGAGTACCCAACGGTCATGAAAATGAGTTTGGACTTTCCAATCGCTCGCCGATTATATACTTATTCCGCTTCTATTATTTCTGCAATCATTCTTTCCGCCGCCGTTATTCCGGCCCACGCCGCCGACAGCGTCCAGCTTGTGGTTGGCGGACAGCCCGTCGCATTCGTCGTCCAGCCTTACCAGGAGAACGATGGAACGGTATTCGCGCCGGTCGATTTTGTCCGTCGCATGGGCGCCAATTATGCGCCGTCGCAAGACGGGAAGAGCGTCGATGTCACGGGGGCAAACGGCGCCAAGCTCACCGTACCGTTCAATATGGTCCATGAACGCTACTGTGTTCCGGTGAAACAGGTGGCGACGGCCCTCGGCGCCTCCGTAGGCTGGAACGATCGCGCGCATACTATGACGCTGCGGGCGAAAATTGAAGTCGTCAAACAGGACAAAGACGGTCTATCGATCTTTACGTCCTATCCGATCTATTACTCGGTGAAGCGTTTGGAGAAGCCGCAGCGGATCTATGTCGACCTGCTGGGCGCCGATTTGGCCTCCTCCCCGGCCACAGTCCCTGCCTCCAATCCCGGCGTGTCTTACATCCGCAGCGGCTCCATTTCCTACAACACAGTTCGGATCGTAGTAGATCTCAAGAAGAACATCGGGTTTAAAGTCGCCAGCACGCCGCTGACCTCCCACGTACAGGTCGCGATGAGCGGTGATGGTGAGCCGCCGCGCGTCGCGTCGCGTCCACAGCCGTCGCCGATCGTACCGATCCCCGTGACGCCGCGCCCGCTTCCCGTCACGCCGCTTCCTGCGGCTCCCCCCGATACTCCTCAGCCTGTGTCCGGTCTGCAAATTACGGATGTCGCCTGCAATGTCGTCAGCGATACTCTGACTCAGATCGTTATCAAGACGACGGGGCAGGGCGACTTCAAAACCGAGACCCTCTCGGCGCCGAATCGTCTCGCGTTCGATCTAGCTGGCGCCTCGCTTTCGGATAATTTGAAGCGTTTGGTCAGCACGGATCACGCGATTATCAAATCGATACGCAGCGGCATTATGAAGGCCGGCGGCAAGCAGTTTGGCCGCGTCGTGCTGGACATGACGAAGCTTGTGGCGTTCGATGTGACGACGCAGCCGTCGGATGAAGGCGTGGACTACGTTATTAACGTACAAACGCCGGGAGGCCCTGAGCCCGGTCCCGCGACTGTTTCTCCCATTCCAGACAGTACGCTTCTCGCCGGCAAGATCATCATGGTCGATCCGGGACACGGCGGCAGCGACTCCGGCGCTGTGGGTATTGGCGGCGCACGCGAAAAAGATCTGACTTTGTCGATCGGGAAAAAGCTGCGCAACCTGCTTGCAAGCAATGGCGCGACGGTCTATATGACCCGTGAGGACGATACCAAGCCGTCAGTCGCGGCTCGGCCGCAGATGGCGATTGCCGCCCGCGCTGATTACTTCATTAGCATTCACTGTGACGACAGCGGCGCGCGCAACTCCCATTCCGGTTCGACGGTGTATTTCCACGCGCAGAACCCCGTGTGCCGCCGGTTCGCTGTCAACGTCATCAACCGAGTTGCCGCAGTCTCAGGAATTCCGCCGAATGGAGTAAAATCGGACACGATTCGCTTCCAAACAGGATTTGGTGTTCTGCGCGGCAGCCCCATGCCCGCAATTCTTGTGGAATGCGGGTATATGAATAGTGAGAACGATCTTTCCAAGCTTCGCACTCCCGCCGTTCAGCAGCATGTCGCCGAAGGCATCGTCGCCGGGCTGCTTGATTTTATCGCCGATGCCGGAAACCGGTAGACACGGATATCACTGATGAGTAAGAACTCGACCCGGATTGTATTGACCGCGCTTTTGCCTCTCGCCGTAATGCTAGGCGCTTGCAACAACCATGGCCCGTCGCCCACATCGCCGCCGGTAACCACGAACCCACCGCCACCCGCCACGACGCCGCAGGGGCCTCCAGCTCCCGTTCATGAGGGCTACATCTATTTGCCGTCTTCCAATGGAACCGGGGATGACAATGAGCTGGTGGCTCAAAAAGTGACGTTCGATAGTCCCGACGATCCGGCGCGCGAAGCGCTGAATGCCCTCGTCGCCGCCAAGGGGACGCCGCTGGCGAGCGGCTCCGAACTGCGCGGCGTCAAGATCGAGGATGGTCTGGCGACAGTAAACTTCTCTCCTGAGTTCAAATCGAACTTCCACGGGAGCGACACACAGGAAGCGCAGGCGATCAACTCCATTTTGAAGACGCTGGGGCAGTTCCCGACAATCTCCAAGGTGCAGATTCTTGTGGACAATGCGGCCGTAGATTCTCTCGGCGGCCATTTCGAAATTTCCGATCCGCTCGATGTGATTCGTACGGCAGTCGACGCTAAGCAGGCGCGCGTTTACCATAAGGCGCAGTCGCATTGACGTTCGCTCTCACACCGGACGCCCCGATCGGCGTCTTTGATTCCGGCCTCGGCGGCCTCAGTGTTCTTCGCGAGATCGAGCGGCAGCTTCCCGCCGAGCGCATCCACTACGTCGCCGACACGGCGAATGTCCCGTACGGCGACAAGCCGATCGAAGTCGTGCGCGCTCTGGCTCTCAAATTGACGGATTATTTGATCGAGAGCGGCGCCAAGATCGTGATCATGGCGTCGGGCACCTCCACGGCCGCCGGGCTCTCCGCCGCGAAGCAAAAATATCCTCTCACAGACATTATCGGGACGATTGATTCCGGCGCACGGACCGCAGTTTACGCGTCGCCCGGCGATATCGGCGTGGTCGCCACCAACGCCACGGCGCGCAGCCTCGCATTTACACGCGCCGTTAACGCCATCGATCCTAAACGTCGAGTAGTAGAGCAGGGGGCGCCCCGTTTCGTGCCGCTGGTCGAAAGCGGCCTTACCGAGTGCGCGGAAGCCGTGGACGCCTCTCTGGAATACCTGCGCCCTCTGGCCCTCGCCGGCGTCCGTGTCATCATCCTTGGCTGTACCCACTTCCCATTTCTTGACGCGGCGCTGACCCAGGCGGCGCGCGACTTAAACTTCCAGCCGCTGTTTGTCGATCCTGCAGCAGAGACCGTTCGGGATGTGAAAGCGATTTTGGATCGCAAGAGTTTGCTGCGCGATCCGCAATTACCTCACACGCCGGTCCGGTTTGACGCCACGGGAGATCCCGAAGACTTTGGGCGTCAGGCTTCCGTACTCTTGAAGCGCGACGCCGGCGTCGTGAATCTTCTGCGTCTGGACGATTGACGCATTCCTTCTCGTCCGTTATAATAGGGCGATAACGCTTATCGGTACGAACAAGCACTATCTTATGTTAGGAGATCCGTCGCCATGCCCCGAGAAGACGGCCGCCCGCTGGACGCCACGCGTCCCACCACGCTCACACGCAGCTACGCCCGCTACGCCGAGGGTTCCTGTCTCATCGAAGTCGGCGAGACCAAGGTGCTGTGCACCGCCAGCGTCGAAGACAAAGTTCCCCCGTTTCTGAAAGGCAAGGGCCAGGGCTGGCTCACCGCCGAATACGCCATGCTTCCCCGCGCCACGCACACTCGCTCCTCGCGCGACGGCGCCAAGCCCAATGGGCGCGGTATTGAGATCCAGCGCCTGATCGGCCGTTCGCTGCGCTCTGTCGTGGATCTCAGCGCGCTCGGTGAGCGCACGATCAGCATCGACTGCGATGTGCTTCAGGCTGATGGCGGCACTCGCACGGCGGCTATCTCGGGCGCCTTCGTGGCGCTCGTGGAAGCGTTCGCCTGGATGAAGGATCAGAAGATGATCCGGACCTTCCCGTTCGACGAATGGGTGGCGGCGGTCTCTGTGGGTGTCGTGAAGGGTGAAGAGCGGTTAGACTTGGCGTACGAAGAGGATTCGCAGGCGGCGGTCGACATGAATGTCGTCATGACCGACACCGGCAAGTACATCGAAGTGCAGGGCACCGCCGAGGGCGCTCCGTTTGACCGGCAGCGCATGAACCGGCTCCTGGATCTGGCGGCGATTGGCTCGCGCAGCATCATCGCCAAGCAGCGGGAGGTCCTCGCGGATCTGCTCTAGTATGCCTACACTGGTCATTGCTACGAATAATACAGGCAAGCGCGAGGATATGCGCCTGCTTCTGGGCGAAGTCCCGGAGCTTCGAGGATTCGAGCTGCTCACCATGCGCGAGGCTGGCTATCCCGATTGGGATCCCGAGGAGACCGGCGCGGACTTTACCGAGAACGCCGTGATCAAGGCTCGCAGCGCGTCCTCAGTGACGGGGCTTCCGGCGCTCGCGGATGATTCCGGCTTGTGCATCGACGCGCTGGACGGCGGGCCGGGGCTGAAGTCCGCTCGCTGGCTCGGCGCAAACGCCAGCGATACCGACAAGAACGCGGCGATCCTGGAGCGAATGTCGGGCCTTGAGCCCGGCGAGCGCGGAGCGCACTTCGTCTGCTCGCTGGCTCTGGCGGCGCCTGACGGCCTTCTGGAAGTGCGCGAAGGGTTCTGTCATGGACGTATCGTTCGGGCGCCCGCTGGCAGCCAGGGGTTCGGTTACGATCCGATTTTTATGCCTGATGGCTTCGATCTGACATTGGCCCAAATGAGCGTTGTAGAAAAAAACGCGATCAGTCATCGGCGAGCCGCATGGCGCGAGTTGGCGCCGATTATGCTAACACACATCCATATAATTTCAGGATTTGCGAATAAAAGTGATGGGAATTTCGTATAGAGAGTCGAATGGCCGTTTGGGAAGGCCATTTATCCGGGTATACCGTAGCAGCCATACGCGACGTTGGCAAAGTAATGGGAATGACAGTGGCTTGGCGCTTTGGGAGACTTGGCGATGCATTTGACGGCAGAAATATTCATGGCGTTTTTCGTGGCGTTCTTCGCCTTGATTACGGTCGGCTTGCTGGCGGCGTTTGTTCTCGCTTTGCGCGCATTGAACAGCAAGATTGATAAATTGACGACAATGGCGGAACCGGCGATCAATAAAGTGAGCGACACGCTCGATACGGTCCAGCGCGTGACAATGAATGTCGGCGAAAAAACGGATGCGATTCTCAGCCGGAGCGAAACGCTGACGGAAAACGTTTCTGGACACGTGGAGCGGACCGCGAGCGTGGTTCAAAATACCGTGACGACACCGCTGATCAATTTGAGCAGCGTCATCGCCGGTGTCAGTAAAGGGTTTGCCGTCTACGGCAATGCGTTCAGCAATAAACAGAACGGACGAGATAAATCGTCAGATCACGCGAAGGAGTAAAAGTAGACATGGCAAAAGATAATGGAAGCGGCGGCGGGTTTTTGGCGGGTTTGGTAATTGGCGGCGCAATTGGCGCAGCGCTGGCTCTCCTGTATGCTCCGCAGCGCGGCGACGATACACGTGATTTTCTGAAGCAAAAATCGGATGAGTATACCGATCTCGCGAAGACCAAGGCGTCGGATCTGACGGAGACGGCGAAGGCAAAAGCCGACGAAGTTTCCGAAAAGGTGAGCGCCGCCGCAGATTCGCTGAAGGCGAAATCCGCCGAGGTTTCGGATACCGTCAAAGCGAAGGCGGAACAGGTCACCGACACCGTCAAATCGACGGCCACCGATCTGTCGCACAAGGCGTCTGATGCGGTTCACACCGCGAAAGACAAAGCGGCCGACGCCCTGCAGTCGGCGAAGGACAGCGCCCAGAACTTGGTTACCAAGGGTAAGGACGCCGTCAACGATCAAAAAGAGATTATTGAAGAAGCGATCGACGCCGGCAAGCAAGCAGCGAGCGATAAAAAACAAGAATTGACGGAAGCAGGGGACGCCGCAGCCGCGCAAGCGGAAGGCTCCTCCGTCGATACCGTCGCCGGCTAATTCCAAAAGGAACATGGCGGCGATTTCGTGGGAGCCTCATTGAGGTTTCCACAGACACCGACAGAATCAGAGAGGAACGTGATTATGGCGAAGCCAGGACCAGTGGCCGGCTCCGAAGGAGCGCGGAAAATTGCTGAGGCGCATCGTGGATCGCATGAGCATGACAAGGAAGGCGGCTTCGCCGCTAACCCGGATCTTGCTCGTGAAGCGGGCCGCAAGGGCGGAGAAACCGTGAAGAACCGCTATGGCCCTACCTTCTATCAGAATATCGGCAAAAAGGGTGGAGAGACCGTCAAGCGCGAGCGCGGCGCGGCTTTCTACGCGGAAATCGGTCGTAAGGGCGGCGAAATGCGCGGCCAGCGCGCCGCCGAGCAGCGTGACGCCAGCGCCGACACCAATGCGGCGCCGGTTGCGCCGCGCAAGCGGGGACGTCCCGCGAAGAACCCGGTCAAGTAAATTTGCCGGCAGTTAGAGCAAAGAACAATTAAAAATCGCGCCTAGCAAATCACGATGCGCCCTTCCGAACCCTCAGCAACGCTTAAAAACACGTTACTGGAGTTCGAAGAGGACGACATACTGATCTTCTAGGCGCGAATTATTTGTGAGTGGACACTTGATTTAAGCGACGGCGATCGCTTCGATTTCGATCGATGCATCGATTGGCAGCCGTGAGATTTGGATTGTCGACCGCGCCGGCTTTACGCCCGTGAAGTAGGTCCCATAGATCTTGTTCATTTCGGCGAACTGCTCCAGGTCCGTCAGGAATACAGTCGTCTTCACAACGTTGTCCAGCGAGAGGCCTTCCTGCTTCAGGAGGGACGCCAGATTGCGCAGGCACTGGCGCACTTGATCTTCAAATCCACCTTCGATCAGACGGCTCGTCGCCGGATCGAGCGGGATCTGGCCGGAAACGTAAATCGTGTCGCCGACACGCACGGCCGGTGAATAGGGCGCTCCCTGCAGCGGTCCGCTCTCCGTAAAAATCCCTTGCTTCTCCATGTATTTCTCCCAGATCGAATTTAAAGCGCCGTGAGCGCATTTCTGGTGTCGATTATGTCCGACGTCGCCCGGAATGTCAAACCGATTTCCGGACGGGCATTGAGAAACCGAACGCGCCCCTTGGCGCCATGTGTTATAATATGTGCTTAGGATTGGTCCACATATGATTATCACACAAACGCCCCTTCGTATCTCCTTCGCCGGTGGCGGCACGGATTTTGGGGGCTACTACCAGAACGCCGGCGGCGCCGTCATCTCCACAGCCATCGACAAGTATATCTACGTCGTGATCAAAGAACGCTTTGACAACAAGATTCGCGTTGGATATACGCGCACCGAGATGGTCAGCGATATCGACGAGATCGAGCATGAACTGGTGCGTGAATGCCTGCGTATGACCGGCATCAAATCCGGCGTCGAGATTGCGACCATGGCCGACATTCCCTCCGAAGGCAGCGGCCTGGGATCATCCAGCACCGTGACCGTAGGGCTGCTCCTGGCGATGTATGCGTTTCAAGGCGAACTTGTGACGGCTAATACTTTAGCAGAACAGGCCTGTCAGATCGAAATAGAGATATTGGGCAAGCCGATCGGTAAGCAGGATCAATATATTGCCGCCTTTGGCAACCTGCGGCGCATCGACTTTCACAAAGATGAAAAAGTCGACACACGGGTTATCGCGCTCACGGAAGAACAGCGCCTTCGGTTCGGGGAATCGATGATGCTGTTTTACACCGGGATTACGCGCAAGGCTGACGAAATCCTCTCGGAGCAGAAGGCGAACATCGTGGATCGCGACATTGTGCTCGGTCAGCTCAAGGCGCAGGTCGATGAGATCGAAGCATGCCTTTTGGAGAATAACGTCTACAAAGTCGGTCGGCTTCTGCACGCCGGCTGGGATTTGAAAAAGCAGATGGCGGGTAAGATCAGCAATCAGGGAATCGACGAGCTGTATGAATCGGCGCTGGATGCGGGGGCGACTGGCGGGAAGATCGCCGGCGCCGGCGGTGGCGGATTCCTGCTGCTGCACTGTCCTGCGGATCGACAGCAATCCGTGCGTCAGGCTCTCTCAGGGCTCAAGGAGCTTCCGTTCAGTCTGGAGCGCGACGGAGCCAAGGTGATCTTGAACGCACGCCGTTAATTTGAGTGAGGAATGAAAGTAATATGGCGGGTTCTTATGAAACGCACAAAGAAGAGCGTGCGTTGATCGTCTCGCTCTCGCTGGCGGGCGGCGAAGACGACAGCTCCATGCGGCTGAATGAGCTGCGCGAGCTCGCAATGACGGCGGGAGCCATTGTCGTCTCCGAGTTCGCGCAAAGTCGGCGCTCGCCCGATATGACCACTTATATCGGGTCGGGCAAAGCGGAAGAATTGAAAGCGGAAGCCAAAGCGGTTGAGGCGGATCTGATCATCTTCGACGATGAGCTTTCGCCGACCCAGCAGCGCAACCTGACCGAACTGCTGGAAAAACGCGTTCTCGATCGCACTCAGCTGATCCTGGACATCTTCGCCCAGCGGGCGCGCACGCGTGAAGGCAAGCTGCAAGTCGAGCTGGCCCAGCTTCTGTATTTGCTTCCACGGCTCTCCTCGCTTTACACGAAGTTCGAACGCCAACAGGGTGGTATCGGTGGACGCGGTCCCGGTGAAACCAAGCTGGAGAGTGATCGCCGCCGCGTCAAGGAGCGGATCTCGCTGCTCGGCAAGGAAATTGAGGAAGTCAAGGAGCAGCGCTCCCAGCAGCGGCAGCTGCGGCACAAGCTCCCGTTTCCAACGTGCGCCCTCGTTGGCTACACATCCGCAGGCAAGAGCACGCTTCTCAATCTGCTGACCGGGGCCGATGTATTCGCCGACAAGAAACTGTTCTCAACACTGGACCCGACCACGCGCCGCGTGGTTCTACCGAACGGCGGCTGGTCCGTTCTGATGACCGACACGGTCGGCTTCATCCGGAACCTTCCGCATAACCTGATCGCCGCCTTCCGCGCAACCCTGGAAGAGGTCATCCAGGCCGATTTCCTGATCCACGTGGTGGACTCGGGACATCCCGAGCGGGACCGGCAGATACGCGCTGTTGAAGAAGTTCTGCGGGAATTGGAAGCGGACCAGAAGCCGACAATCATTGCGTTCAACAAAGCAGACACAGTCAAGGATCAGTACGAGCTGCGCGAACTCGTGACGCAGTATCCCAACGCCTGCTATCTCTCCGCGATCCAACGGGACGGCATTCCGTTCCTGATGGACAAGATTGAGTCGACCCTGCGTTCTCTGCTGGCGTCGGTGACTCTGGAAGTGCCATACGACCGCAGCGACATCGTCGCGCTGTGCTACGAAAACGGCAAAGTGCATTCGGTGGATTATGGTCTGGAGAAGATCGTGGTGAAGGCAGACATCGCAAAAGATCTGGCAGGGCGTCTTGCGCCGTATACACCGGGGTACATTGACTCGCAGCTTTACTGAACTCAGGGGTGGAAACACCCTCCAGTGTTCTACCCACCCCGTCGCTTCGCGCCACCCCTCCCTTGAAGCAGGGAAGGGTATTAGGAATTGATGTCGCAGACGGCTTTCGTCCGAGAATCTCTTTTTCAA
>NZ_JBDSQY010000302.1:0-15082 GCF_039929585.1 Capsulimonas sp. | reverse complement strand
GAAAATGCCACAGTCCGATAATCGAGTCCCCCAGAATTGGGGCGGAGGGGCCATTATTCTCTTAACCCTTCCCCCCGCGAAGCGGCTTGCTGGGGAAGGGGCGGCCAAAGGCCGGGGATAGGTCCTTCATGCTCTCCTACGACGAAGCCATCGCACGCATTCTTTCGCAAATCTCACCATCAACTCCCATCTCCTTACCAATTCTCGAATCACTTGGCCTCATCCTCGCCGAAAATATCCACACACACTCTCCCCTGCCCCCGTTTGATAACAGCGCCATGGACGGTTACGCCGTCGTCGGCGCCGACGTTGCGAGTGCGTCCATGGGCGAACCCGTCGCGCTCACGCTTTTGGGCACAATTGCGGCGGGCGGCGACATCGCCGTGCGGGTAACGCCTGGATACGCCGCGCCGATTATGACGGGCGCGCCGATGCCGCCGGGAGCAGACACGGTCGTTCCTGTTGAGGATACCAAGCGTATGGGAGACGGCGTATGGGTGCTGGAGGCAGCCACGCCCGGGCAGTTCGTGCGCAAGGCGGGTGAGGATGCCCCGGCGGGGACGCTTGTAGTCGAGAATGGATCGGCGGTCCGGCCCGCCGAAGTGGGAATGTTCGCGGCGGCGGGGCGCCAATCAGTCCTTGCCCATCGGCGGCCCCGCGTCGGCGTGATCAGTACGGGCGATGAGCTTGCGGAGCCTGGCGCGGATCTTGGGCCGGCGCAAATCTATAATTCCAATAGTTACGCGATTGCGGCGCAGGTCATGGAGGCGGGCGGCGACGTGGCCGTTCGGGTGCATGCGCGCGATACATTAGAGGATCTGCGCGCGGCGTTCGACGCGTGCGTCGACTGCGATGTCATTTTGACGACCGGCGGCGTCTCCGTCGGCGAGTTCGACTTTGTCAAAGCAGTGATCGAGGAGCGCGGCTCGGTGGATTTCTGGCGCGTCGCGATCCGGCCCGGCAAGCCATTTGTCTTTGGACAATGCGGCGGCGCGCTGCTGTTCGGGCTGCCCGGCAACCCCGTGTCGGCGATGGTGACCTTCGAGCTGTTTGTCCGGCCCGCCCTGCGGCGGCTCCTCGGCGCGGCGAACCCGATGCGTCCGATGGAAACGGCTCTGCTGACGGAGGAAGTCTCGCATGATCCGGGACGCCGGGACTTCCAGCGCGCCGTCGTGACGGAGGGCGCGGCCGGGCTGCGGGTGCGGCCGACCGGGCGCCAAGGCTCCGGAATGCTGCGGTCCATGGTGCTGGCGAACGCGCTGATGATCGTACCGGAAGACGTCCCCAGTCTCGCCGCCGGCGAACCGATTTCGGTCATCCGGCTTAGTTCCTAGCAATTACTCTCCAGTTTTCCCCCACGAACGCCACAATTGGACGGGGGACGAACAGGAAATTTATGGCAGACATCATCGCCGTCGAGATGGGCGAGACGCGATTATCCAATATCCGAGGAGACCGCCTTCTGGCCTTTGGGCTGGGAGCGTGTATCGGCCTGTGTCTCTACGATCCGAAGCGGTCGCTGGCCGCGCTCGTGCATATCGTTCTTCCCCAAACACTTCCCCACGCTCCTTTGAGATCACCGGGCAAATCGTCCACGCCGCTGCTCGGCAAGTGCGCCGAAACAGCCGTGCCGCACGTGCTCGCGGAAATGTACAAAAACGGCGGCAGCGCCACCTCGATCCGCGCGGCTATCGTCGGCGGCGCGCGCATCTTTACATCGTCCTCCCCGGTTGGAACTCCCGGATCGCGTTTGGAAATCGGACCGCGAAATATTATCGCCGTCAAAGAAGCGCTGGCGCTGGCTCGTATCCCCCTGGTGGCTGAGGAAGTTGGGGGGCGGTGTGGACGCACGGTCACCTTTGAAGTCGAGACGGGACGCGTTTTGGTGCGCGCCATCGGCGCCGAGGAAAAACTGCTCGTGGATCTATCGGGTGTATGTTCGCCCGTCCGAGAGATAGAAAGGATCGGTTCGATTGAACGCTGACGTCCGAATGCAGATTTTGCTGCGGCAGGTGAAAGATTTGCCGTCGCTTCCCGACGTCGCCGTGAAAGTTGCGCGCACGATCGATCATCCAAACGCCGGCGCCATTGATGTGGCGCGCGTCCTGTCGAGAGACCAGGGACTGACCGCACGCGTACTGCGTCTGGCGAACTCCGTCTTTTACGGCGCTACTCGCCGCATCTCCACCGTCTCGGACGCCATTGTGCTCCTGGGAATGCGCACCGTGCGCAATCTGGCGATGGCGAGCTCCGTCGAGGAAGTCTTGGGGCGCGAGGTTCCCGGCTACTCCATGCGCCGAGGCGACCTTTGGCGCCACTCCTGCGCCTGCGCCAACGCCGCGCAGTCTCTCGCCGCCACGATCCATTATCCCGTCCCAGAGGAAGCGTTCGTCGCGGGGCTGCTGCACGATGTCGGCAAAGTGCTTCTTAGCGTTCACATGCAGGCGGAATTTACTCATGTGCTGAAACTGACGGAAGATGAAGACATCTCCTTTATGGTGGCCGAGCAGCGCACGCTGGGGTTCGACCACGCGGAAGTCGGCGCCTGCGTGCTGGAGCGCTGGAACCTTCCCAACCCTCTCGTGCAGGCTGTCCGCTACCACCACGCGCCCATGGCGCAGCCGGAGTTTTCGAAATTGACGGCTCTGGTGCATGTGGCGGATGCGATCTGTGTGCTGATGGGAATCGGCATCGGAGGCGACGGCCTGCACTATGCGCTAGACCGCGAAGCGCAGGCGCGGCTGGGACTTTCCGACGAGCAGATCGAGCGTCAAATCAGCGATCTGTCCGATCTCGGAAAAGAGTCCGCCGAAATCGCGCGATAGAAGGGGCAGAGCGGTCTGCCCTCGGTCATTTTTGATTGACAACCCACATAGCGCTCTGGTACAATGCTCCAAACCCCGCTGTTTTCATTACTGCGCATTTACAGGAGTTGTACACGCCCATGCAGGTGACAAAAGAGCCGATTGACCCTTGTCAAGTCGCTCTCACGATTGAAGTGGAACAGGACAAGGTCGTCCACGCTGTTGATAAAGCTTATCGCGAATATGCGAAGTACGTCAATGTCCCCGGCTTCCGTAAGGGCAAAGCGCCGATGTCCTTTGTTAAACAGCGCGTCCCTGAGTCGGACGTGCGTCAGCGCACGGCCGAGATGCTTGTGGAATCGGCCTATGGCGACGCTCTGAAAGAGAGCGAGACCGAGCCGTATGCGCCGCCGAAGCTGGAGCTTCTGCAGCTGGACCTGACCGGCAGCCCGTTTATCTTCAAAGCCATCGTCCCGCTGGCGCCGAAGGTGGAGCTGGGCGACTATAAGGGTCTGGAAGTCGAAAAGAAGATCTACGACATCAGCGACTCGGACGTTGATGAAGAGATCGAGCGGCTGCGCGAGCGCGCCGCCGATTACCCGATGGCCGAGCGCGCTGCGGAAGACAAAGACCTGGTGGTCGCCGATGTCTCCGTCAAGCTCGACGATCAGGACGCCACTGAGCCGCGCCCGACCATGATCGAACTCGGCGCCGATAACCTTCCCGGTTTCGACGAGCAGATCATCGGCGCCTCCGTCGGCGACACCAAAACATTCACCCTCGCCTACCCCGCCGACTATCCGCAGGTCGAGCTTCAGGGCAAGGACGCCGAATTCACCGTCACCGTCAAGGAAGTCCGCACGAAGGTCATCCCTGAGAGCAACGACGAACTGGCCGGCAAGATCACCAACGGACGCATCGCCACCCTGGACGAACTGAAAACCAGCCTGAAGGCCGACATGGGCCGCTCGCTGGCTCAGTCTTCCGAAAATGAAGCGGACAACGGACTGGTCGAGCAGATCATCGAAAAGGCGTCCATCCAGTATCCCCCGGTCCTCGTTGAGTCGGAGATCGAGGATGAGTACAAGTTCCTCCAGCAGCGTCTGGCGCAGAACGGCTCCAATGTCGACGATTACCTCGCCAACATCGGCACCACCCGCGAGCAGCTTTACGGCCAGTTCAAAGAGTCGGCTGAGAAGCGAATTCGCGTTGGCCTGGTGCTGGGCGAAATCGCCCGCCAGGAAGAGCTCACGCTGACGGAAACCGACATCAACGCGGCGATCGACGAAGCCGCCGAGCAGCAAAACACCAGCCCGGCTGCTATGCGCGCGTTCCTTGAGAAAAACGAAGGCTTCGAGAATATCCGCAATCGCGCCCAGGCGAAAAAAGTCCTCGACTTTATCCGTGGTTCCGCCATAATTAAAGAGAAGGTCGTAAAGCCCGGACAAACCGAGAACCCGACGGATGAAGCCGACGCCCCCGAAGCTGGCGTCGTCGCCGCCGAAGGCGAGGAAGTCCCCGCGCCGAAGAAAAAGGCGTCTCGGGCGAGCTCTAAAAAGAAAGAGAGCGACGATCAGAATGAGTCTTGAAGATTTGGGCTTGACGCGCAAGGAGCTGACGGCCGGCCTGCGCTCGATTGAGAATACGTGGATCCCCACGGTCGTCGAGCAGAGCCCCCGCGGCGAGCGCTCCTACGATCTGTGGTCCCGTCTGATGAAGGACCGCATCGTCTTCATCGGCGATCAGATCTACGACCAGATGGCGAACGTCATTGTCGCGCAGTTCCTCTTTCTTGAGAAAGAGGATCCGGACAAGGATATCGAAGTTTACATCAATTCGCCGGGCGGATCAGTCATTGCGGGACTGGCGATCTACGACACCATGCGCCACATCAAGCCGGACATTGCGACCACCTGCGTCGGAATGGCGGCCTCCATGGGCGCGGTATTACTGTCGGGCGGAACGAAGGGCAAGCGAACCTCGCTTCCCAACTCTCGTATCATGATCCACCAGACCAGCGGCGGCGTGCAGGGCACGGCGGCTGATATTCAGATTCAGGTTCGTGAAATGAACCGGTATTTGGAAAAACTGACCCAGATCCTCGCGGAGAACTGCGGACGAGAATTCTCGCAAGTCGCCAAGGATATCGATCGAGATTACTGGATGTCCGCGGAAGAAGGCGTTGAGTACGGCATCATCGATGAAGTACTGAATCGCCCATCAAGCTAGACCCGGCGTCGCATTCCGAATGAGGCGTCCGCGTCGCAAGAAGGATAGGCATGGCAAGAATTGGGACGGAACGCAACGATAGTCGCTGTCTGCTTTGTGGGAAGACCCGCGAGCAGGTTAAGAAGCTGATCCTCGGCGTCCATGGCGGCGTCTGCCTGGAATGCGTCGATCTGTGCAATGAAATTGTGCGCAGTGACGTGGCCCAGGTGGAGGACTTCAGCGCCATCGGCATGATACCGAAGCCGAAGGAAATCTTCCGGATTCTGTCACAGTACGTCGTCGGACAGGATCAAGCCAAGCGCTCCCTTTCCGTCGCCGTCTACAACCACTTCAAACGGATCAACGCGCCCAGCAGCGATGTGGAGCTTCAAAAGAGCAATATTCTGCTGCTCGGCCCCACCGGCAGCGGCAAAACGCTGCTGGCGCAGACCCTGGCGAAGATCCTGAACGTCCCCTTTGCGATTGCGGACGCCACCTCGCTTACCGAAGCCGGCTACGTTGGCGAGGATGTGGAAAACATCCTTCTCAAACTGCTCCAGGCGGCGGACAACGGCGAGAATATCCAGACCGTCGTCAAAAACGCCCAGCGCGGCATCATCTATATCGACGAAATCGACAAGATCACCCGCAAATCCGACAGCCCGTCGATCACACGCGATGTGAGCGGCGAAGGCGTACAGCAGGCGCTTCTGAAGATCCTGGAAGGCACCGTCGCGAACGTTCCGCCGCAGGGCGGGCGCAAGCATCCCCAGCAAGAGTATGTCCAGCTCGACACCACCAACATTCTATTCATCTGCGGCGGCGCATTTGAAGGGATCGAGGAGACGATCGAGCGGCGCATGAACACCAAGTCGCTCGGGTTCCGAGCGCGCATTGACAGCAAGCGCAATCGTCAAGACGGCGACATGCTCCATCATGTCCTCCCAGAAGACCTGCTGCGCTATGGCCTGATCCCCGAGTTCATCGGCCGCCTTCCCGTCGTCACGACGCTGCGCGCTTTGAACGAGGACGCCCTGATCCAGATTTTGACGGAGCCGAAGAACGCGCTGATCAAACAGTACAAGAAATTCTTCGAGTTCGATGGCGTGGACCTAGAGTTCACTGAGGGCGCTTTGCAGGCGATCGCCCGCGAAGCCATCACACGCTCAACGGGCGCCCGCGCCCTGCGCACGATCATTGAAGAAGTGATGCGCGACACGATGTACGAGATCCCGTCGGCCCGCGACATCAAGAAGGTGACGATTACGGAGGAGACGGTGGTGGAGCACACTTCCCCGCTGATCGATACGCCTCCGCAGCTTCGGGCGGCGTCATAACTTGCGTTCCCGCATTCCGGCTGGAAGATCCTTCCAGCCGGTTTTATTCATTTTGGCCGCGGCCTCCCCATCGCGGTGTTTTCGAATTCCCAAATCTCAAATTAAGGATGTAATATTCCATGGCGCGCACAGCGAGCACACGCACAAAAAAAGCCGCCGAGCGTCGCAAGGACGCGGCAGGCGCAACCCTGGAGATTCCACTTCTCCCCATCCGCGACAACGTCCACTTTCCACGGATGATTTTTCCTCTGTTCGTCGGACGTGAAAAGTCCGTGCGGGCGCTGGATGAGGCGATGGCCGGCTCCCAGCAAATCCTGCTCGCGGCGCAGCGAGAGGTCGGCACGGAAGACCCGGAGCCCAGCGAAGTCTACTCCGTCGGCATCATCGCCGAGATCATGCAGATCCTCAAAGTCCCGGACGGCACCGTACGCGTAATGCTGGAAGGCCTGGAGCGAGTGCGTATTGTCGAGTACATTCAGAACGATCCCTATTTCTTAGTGCGAGTCGAGAAACTGCCGATCTTGGAAACCAAGGACTTACAGGCGGAAGCGATCATGCGCTCCGTCGTCTCTCAGTTCGAGCAGATCGTCAACATCGGCAAGAATATCCCGCCCGAGGCCCTCATCTCCCTGATGAGCATCGATGAACCCGGCCGCCTCGCCGACCATATCGCGTGGCACATGCCCTCCCTGCGCGTCGAAACCAAACAAGAGTTGCTGGAGCTGCTCAATCCGCAGGAGCGCCTGGAGAAATTAAGCATTCTCCTCAAAAAAGAGTTCGAGATCCTGGAGATCCAAAAGAATATCCGCAGCCGGGTCGAAAAAGAAATGGGCGATACGCAGCGCGAGTTCATCCTGCGCGAACAGCTCAAGGCGATTCAGCAGGAACTGGGCGAGCGCGACGAGCGCCAGACGGAAGTCGACGAGTTCCGGGTCAAAGTCCAGGAATGCGGGATGCCGGAAGAAGTCGCCACGCGAGCCGTCAAGGAAATCGACCGCCTGGAGAAGATGCCCTACGCCGCTCCCGAAGGCGTCGTGATCCGAACCTATCTGGAAACCCTGGTGGCTCTCCCCTGGGCGAAGGCGTCCGACGAGACACTGAACATTGACGACGCCGTCGATATTCTGGATGAAGACCACTACGGTCTTCCCAAAGTCAAGGAACGAATCTTAGAGTTTCTCGCCGTGCGCAAACTCACGGGAACACTCAAGGGGCCTATTCTTTGCTTCGTCGGCCCTCCCGGAGTCGGCAAGACCAGTCTCGGCAAATCGATTGCCCGCGCGCTCGGACGCAAGTTTATTCGCATCAGCCTGGGCGGTGTGCGCGACGAGGCTGAGATCCGGGGCCACCGCCGCACCTATATCGGCGCCATGCCCGGCCGCATCATTCAGGGCCTGAAACAAACCGAAGTCAACAACCCGGTCTTCATGCTCGATGAGATCGACAAGATGGGCTCGGACTTCCGAGGCGATCCGTCATCGGCGCTTCTGGAAGCGCTCGATCCGGAGCAGAACGTCGACTTCTCGGATCACTACCTGGAAGTCCCGTTCAACCTGAGCGACGTCATGTTCATTACGACGGCGAACCTGCTCGATCCCATTCCCCCCGCCCTGCGGGACCGCATGGAGATTATCTCGTTCTCAGGATATATCGAAGACGAGAAAGTCCAGATCGCCCGTAAGTTCTTGATCCCCAAACAGATCAAGGACAACGGACTTCAGCCGGATCAATTGACGATCCCCGACGCCATGATCCTCAAGATCATCCGCGAGCATACCCGCGAGGCCGGCCTGCGCGGCTTTGAGCGCGAAATCGCCACCGTCTGCCGCAAGGTCGCCCGGGCCGTCGCCACGGGCCGCACGGAGCCAGTCGTCGTCGGCCCTGAAGAGATCCGAGCCTACTTAGGCCAGCGCAAGTATCATTACGGCGTAATGGAAGAAGAAGACGAGATCGGCGCGGCGACGGGCCTGGTCTACACCGAAGCCGGCGGCGACGTCATCTCCATCGAAATCACCCTGATGCGCGGCAAAGATGGTCGCCTGACACTCACAGGACAGCTCGGCGACGTCATGAAAGAAAGCGCCCAGGCCGCCCTGAGCTACGTCCGCTCCCGCGCCCGCGCCCTGGACATCGAAGAGGACTTCTACGAGCGTCTGGAGATTCACGTCCACGTCCCCGCCGGCGCCATCCCCAAGGACGGCCCCTCGGCCGGCATCACCATGGCCACCGCCCTCGCCTCGGCGCTCACCAAGCGCGCCGTGCGCAAGGATGTCGCGATGACCGGCGAGATCACCCTGCGCGGCCGCGTGCTGCCGATTGGGGGTCTGAAAGAAAAAGTCCTGGCGGCGCACCGCGCCGGCATTCGCACGGTGATCCTGCCGTTTGAGAATGAAAAAGACTTGGAAGACTTGCCGAATGACGTGCGGGAGGAAATGAAGTTCGAAATCGTGAAGCACGTCGACGAAGTGCTGGAACTGGCGCTGCTGCCGAGGGCGTAGAGGGCCTATTCCGAGAGACCTATTCCCCCGCGCTTTAGCGCGTTTCCCCCTTTTCCCAGCACGCGGCTTCGCCGGGGAAAAGGGGAGCTAATCCATAGATTCCAGGCGAGTCTTGTCGTTGCCAACGGAGAGTTTTTGGATCATAAAACTCTTCTCACAACCTGGAACACTTGCCTGGATCGCAGTTACGAACACCCCTTTTCCCGCCCGAAGGGCCTTGCTGGGAAAAGGGGGAAGCGCTTCAGCGCCGGGGGAATAGGTCACGAACGCCGCAGCACCGCCCCTGCCCTCACCCCGGTCGGAATCCCACCTTCAACCGATAGCCGCCCATTCACAAACACAAGTTCAATTCCCTTGGGATATTGGTTCGGCTCATCAAACGTCGCCGTGTCCGAAACCGTCTCCGGATTGAACACCGTGATGTCCGCCTTGCGGCCCACTTCCAAGGCGCCTCGATCCGTCAGCTTCATACGCTTCGCGGGCAGCGTTGTCATCTTTTTGATTGCCTCTGAGAGGGTCAGAACGCCGCGTTCGCGGACGTAGACGGCCAGGACGCGGGGAAAGGTTCCGAAGGAGCGGGGATGGGTCTTGTCGCCCGATTGCGGACCTTGCGGATCCTGCGCTACGCCGTCGGAGCCGATCATGGTGTGAGGGTCGGTCATGACGGCGGCGATGTCGTCTTCGGACATGGCGAAGTGCGCGGCGGTCACAAAGCCTTCTTCTCCGGCCAACAGATCCACAGCGGCCTCCGCCGGCGAAACACCGGCCCGGAAGCCGAGTGTTGCAAGCGTCATCCCCTGAACGTCGCGGTGATTGCGAGCCGTCCCGATTTGGATCGCCGACCAGTCCCAATCCTTGGCGTGTATCTCATCGAGAATACGTGACCGGGTCAGAGGATCCGTCAAACGACCGGCGACATCGGTATTCGAACCATGCCGCGCCCATTCCGGAAGCACGATGACTGAGAGACCAGTCATGAAGGCGTTGTACGGATATACATCGGCCATGACATCGAAGCCCGCCGCGCGGGACTTCTCAATCAGCGCCAGTGTTGTGGCTATCTTTCCCCAGTTGGCGTGGCCTTCCGCCTTATGGTGCGAGATTTGCAGCGGCGCCTGCGCTGCCTCAGCGACCGCAATCGCCTCCTGCACGCTCTCCACCAGGGTGTCCCCTTCATTGCGCATGTGTGTGGAATAAAACGCGCCGGCGGCTGTCGCGCGGCGCGCGAGGGCGGCAAGCTCGTCGTGTCCGGCATGAGAGCCGGGAACATACTCCAAGCCGCTGGAAAGGCCAAACGCGCCGTCCTCGAATGCGCCGTCCAAGATGGCGGACATCCGCAGGAGCTCCTGCGCGTCCGGCGCGCTCTCGCCGAATCCGAGCACCGACTTACGCACAGTGCCGTGTCCCGCAAGCGATCCGAAATTGATGGCGGGGCCGGTCGTTTCGACATGCCCCAAAAACTCGCTCAGGCGCTCCCACTGCACCGGATTGCCGCCGCGCTCCGTCCATCGCTTTTCGTGCGCAAAGACAGGATCGCTGGTCGCCAGACCAATGCTGATGCCGCAGTTCCCGGTAAGCTCGGTCGTGACGCCCTGAGCGAGACTGCTGCCCATGCCGGGGTTATCGAGAACGGTGAAGTCGGAGTGGGTGTGAATGTCGATAAACCCGGGAGCGACGGCGAGGCCGGTCACATCGAAGACACGGCCGGCAGTTTCCTGGGAGAGATCGCCGATCGCGGTGATCGTATCTCCCGTCACGGCAATATCGGCTCGGCGCGGATCGCCGCCCCAGCCGTCGTAAACCATCCCGCCGGAGAGGATGTAATCAGTCATTATTGGGCTTTCGGTTAATAGCGAAACACGGTTGTTGAAATACAAATTAGCCGGCAAGTAGTAGTCGGCCTAATTCAGCAGTGGCGGCGGTTCCGGTCGGGGCGCGGCGGCTTTGCGGCGCAGGCGGGAGGGGCGTTTGGCTTCGTCGGCCAGGATGTAGCGCAGACGCTCTAAGGCGCGCTGCTGGAGGCGCGAGACGTGCATCTGGGAGATGTTCAGCTCGCGGGCGATCTTGACCTGGGAGAGATCTTCGAAGAAGCGCAGCTCGATTACCTGGCGCTCACGCGGGTCGAGGCACTCCAAAGCGTGGCGCAGGTCTGAATAGGTGTCGATGTCGCTCAGGCCGCCGTCCCAGCGTCCGACGATGTCCATCAGCGTCGCGCTGTCGCCGCCGGCATTGGCGTCAAGACGGGTGTCGAGGGAGATGGTGCTGGCGACCTGGCAGATCTCCAAGGCTTCCAAGGTGCGGTCTTCGGTGGCGCCGACTTCCTGCGCGATCTCGCTGACCGTGGGCGGGCGGCCCAGCCGGACGACGAGGTGCTGCTGCGCCTTGCGGACGTTCAGTGACAGCTCTTGCAGCCAGCGTGGGACTTTGACCTGCCAGGTCTTGTCGCGGAAGTGACGCTTGATCTCGCCGACGATAGTCGGCATGGCGTAGGTGGAAAATTTAACGTCTTTGGAGGGGTCGAACCGGTCCAGCGCATTGATCAATCCGATGTTGCCGACTTGGACAAGATCTTCCAGCGTTTCGCCGCTGCCGATGAAACGGGAGGCAACATAATGCACCAGCTTCTGATGATGCATGATCAGCGTTTCGCGCGCCGCCTCATCCCGTGTCTGCGCGTAACGAAACGAAAGCGTCTGCAGCGTCAGCTCGCCCATGCGCGGGGGGACGCGGTCGGAGGCGCGCGGAGCGTCTTCAGTGATTGTATCGGCGTCTCGATCGGCCAAATGCGTGTTATCCGTCACATCTACCCTATCTTGGTCTTGCATCAAAAAAACTATCCCTCACCAGGCGTCTCCCATCTTGAAGCGCCGTTCGATCCTATTTAGGCGTCAGAAAGCGAAAATCCTCCTCAGTCACCGGCCAAACGCGCGGCTTCCGCAATCAATCCATACCGCAGACCGCGCTGGCTGACGACAAAGCGGTCGACATTCGCGCGGCGCAGCAGTTCACGCAGGATTAGCACACCGCCAATAATCACATCGGCGCGCGCACTTTCCAACCCGGGAACGCTTTTACGCTCTGTGGTAGTGCGGCTGGTAAACAACTCAAGTACGGAATCGACCTGAGCCAGCGTTACCGAAGCTCCATGGATTTCGGCGTCTCCGTTACCCGCCGCGTGGGCTGCGACAGCCGCGACATTGATCGCTGTGCCGCCGATCCCCGCAATCGCCTTCGGGGCAGGAGACAGCGGAAATTCTTCCATCTTGTCCACGACGTACTGCGAAGCTTGATCCAGTTCGGCCGGTGTGGGAGGATCGCCATGCAGAAAGCGCTCCGTCAGCCGCACGGCGCCGATGTTGAGACTCTGGTGGGCGCGGACGGCGCTCCCCTCGCCCACGATCAATTCACTGCTGCCGCCGCCGATATCGAAGACAAGAAGCGCCAAGTCCGGAGCCAGCCCCAGGCTCGAATCCGAGCGTATCGCCTGATAGGCAAGCTCCGCCTCACGATCACCAGTGATGATCTCAATCTGAACGCCGGCCTCTTGCGAAATTCTCTGGATAAATTCGGGGCCGTTGGAGGCGTCGCGCATGGCGCTGGTGCCGGCGGCGACGATACGCGTCGCCCCGCCCTCACGCGCGGCGTCCGCAAAGCGTTTGATGGCGGTAAGGGTGCGGTCCATGGCGGCGGGCTTCAGCGTACCAGAGGCGTCCACGCCTTCACCCAGCCGAGTGACTTCCGAGTCTTCCCGAACGATGGTAATCGCGCCTCGGTCGGCGTCGGCGAGCGTTGCCTTGGTGGAATTCGTTCCGACATCGATCGCGGCGATCCGTGTGCTCATATGCTTTTCAACTCCACTCGCGTGCTCAGATCGTCATCAAGCGTCAAAATCGCGTACTGCGCGCGCCGGTTCCAGTTACGCCCGATTGTCCCCGGGTTTACAAACAGCGTCGTACCGCCAAAACGCGCGAACGCTGAGTGCGTATGTCCACAGACGACAATCTGGGCTTCCGTATTTTTCGCCAGCTCCGCGAGACGGTCCTTGGAGGTCCAAGCTCCCAGTCCTTCTTTGGATCCGGGCGAGTAATGCGTGAGAAAGATCTGGCGTCCCGCGACCTCCACGACTTCAAAGTCTGGAAGCCCTGCGAGCCAGAGACGCGACGTCTCGGAAATCCCCACACTGCTGTCGCGCAGCGTGGCGTACTTCTCCGGTCTGGATCGCCCCCACTTTTTCTTAAACTCGGCGTCCCGCTCGGGAAACCGCGCGACATGCTTGTCGTAGTTGCCGCGCACGTTGACGATGTTGGGGCGTTCCTGAAGAAAACGCACGCAGCCTTCCGGTGATTTGCCGTATCCGACATTATCGCCGGCGTTCAGCACGATCCCGTCCGACAGCCCATCTCGCTCCAATTGCGCCCACACACGCGACAGTGCGGCGAGGTCGCCATGGATGTCGCTCAGTACGCCGATCCGCAAAATACTTGCCCGTCCTTAGTCGCGACGACTTAATCGTCCAGCGCTTTCTCCAGCCGTTTTCGGAGTTCCCTGAGTTCTTCGCTCAGGTCCGACTGCTTCTTTTTCGAATGCAGATCGGCGGCGGTCGCTTCCGAGAGCAGCTTGACGATCTGATCGAGCGTCCGCGCGGTCTTCTTTTTCCCGTACGTGCTCAGATGGTCGCGCTCTTCCGGGACCGCCGAAATGACGGCGTCGATCTTGGTGATCTGACGCTTCAAAGACTTTTCGCGAAGCTTCTTCGGCAGACCTTCCTTCAAACGGCCGATCATCAAAGCGATCGCCTCCATGTCGTCCTGAGCAGTCTCATTTGCAACGGATGTCTCCAGGTCCAGCGGCGTGGAGTCATTGCTATGAAGGTCTTCTGAAGCGCTCGGAGCCAGATCGTCGAAGACAGGCGGTGGCGGCGGCATGTCGTCCGGGATTTCTATGACGAAATACGAATTACCATCATCACTCGGCAGCGGCGTGATTCGGGTTTCATTGGGTTCAATTTGCCCCCCTCTGGACTTCAGCTGCTCACCGACCCAATTTTTGATGTAAACGGCCTGTTTCAGCCCCACACCTTTGATGGCGGCGATCGTTTCCACGGGAGCATCGTTCAGCTCGTCGATCGTGGTGATTCCCGCCGCCGCGAGAGCAGTCAGCCGGGACGGTCCCAGATACGGCACACGGGCGATGTCGAAGATCGCTTCTTCTTCGGGCGTTTCGGCGATCAGAACTTCCGTGACCGGAATGGCGTCCGTGGCGGCGATAGCCGCGACATCGGCGGCGATCCCCATCATGGCGTCCTCAACGACGGCCTTGACGATCTCCTGTTCGATTGGCGCCAGGGGAACGGCGGTTTTCTTAACGCGCTTCGATGGCGGGTTGTTAGTTGGCAATTTCTACATCTTCCTTTCGTTCGGCGCCGTCCGTGGGCACGAGCAGCTGCAGAAACTGTCGCTTGAAGCCCTGTTTTTGAAGCTTTTCCCAGTATCGGACGAAATCCGTGTAACTTGTGTCTCGCTTCGCGCTTTCCGCAGCGATCAAATTGTCCAGTCCGACTTTGTACTCCGGACGGTCGGTGGCCGAAGCATCGCGAAACGCCGTCAATAACGGGATACGCACATCGCAGTCATGGATGTCGCCGATTCGTTCTTGAACCGATTTGACTTGATTGTAGATCTTGGTGAACTCGGCGTCCGGAAAACACGGAGCGAAGATCTCCATCGTGTAGCGCAGGCGTTTCGCCGCGATACGCATGTTATGCAGTTCATCCACACGCTCCACATCGTGCACATAGCGGGCGAAGCGATATACTTCCTCCAAACGTGTATGGACGATCAGCGGGGCGTTCTCCGCGAGAGCGCCTGAGGAATTGACGGCGTAGATTGGAAGCGCCTTAGCCATTGTTCGCGTCCTCCCCTAATTTGTCCAGCATCGCGTCGAAATCCTTGGAGAACTTGCTTTTTTCCAGCCGATTTAATTCTTTGATCAAAATGACGCGATCACGATCACGCTGTGAGTTCAAATGATCTTCAAACGCCTTCAATCCAACTTTTTCCGCTTCGGGGATGGCCTCGGCGGCCTTCTGCATAAAATCGATCTGGACATCGGCATCACGCACCCCACCGAGGGCGTCGGTGATGCGGGCAACCTCTTTTTCCAGTGGTTTGAATTGTTTCTCGGGAAAGACGGGGCCGAAGATCGACATGGCCGCGCGCAGGCGGCGTGTCGCCAC
>NZ_JBDSQY010000301.1:0-25366 GCF_039929585.1 Capsulimonas sp. | reverse complement strand
GACATGGTCATATAACAATAACGACTCGCTGTATCAACAGATCATGCCCGATGGTTTGACGACGACTTATTCCTATCTGGCAAATGACTTCGTATCTGACATTAAGACCACGCGAACAACCGGCGGCGCGACAGTCGCGGAGTTTGGCCCGATCACCTACGACGGCGCCAACAATATCAAATCTCTCATCGCCACGACATCTGGAGTAACTAAGTCAACAGTATATCAATATGATGCACTGGATCGTCTGACAAATGAGTCGACTTCCCAAGGTTCGGGGGCGAACAACAATTACAGCCACGATCAGGCGAATAATGCAAATATTCGTGGATCGAGCAACACCTTCAATCTCAACAATCAGATTGTTGGCCTGAACTATGACGGCGCTGGAAATCAGACGAACGATGTCGGCAACACCCTGGGGTATGACAAAGACAATAATCTGACCTCGTACGGCTCCAGCATCACTGCGGGATACGGCGCAGATGGACAGCGGGCGTGGAAGCAAGTCGTCGGGTCTGCGAACAAGACTTTCTACCTCTATGATGGCTCCGCTCCCGTTTGCGAAATGGACTCTTCGGGCGCTCCTCACTCAACAAGCACCTACGGTCTCGTTGGGCTGGTCTCGCGGGCTACGGACGCGGGCGACATCTACTATAACTTTGATGCACAAGGCAATACCGCCCAGCGTGTCGACGGCAACGGTAACGTCCTAACAAACCATGCGTTCGACGCCTACGGAAAGCAGCTTACCACTGATACAACCGGTGATCCTTATGTTGGGATCGGCGCACAGTTCGGCAACTATAAAGATGTAGAAACCGGACTGTCTCTGATGAGCAGCCGTTACTATAATCCTACTACTGGCCGCTTCATCAACCGCGACCCCATCGGCTACGCCGGCGGACCGAATCTGTACTCATACGCCGACGGCAATCCCTCCAACCGAGTAGACCCGGACGGCACTTGTCCCCTCCTCATTCCCGTTGTCGCAGGACTGGCGGGAGCGGCGTACGGCGCCTGGAAAGCTCACCAGGACGGCACCGACATGTGGGTTGGCGCCGCTAAGTACGGAGCTGTCGGCTTTGTCGCTGGCGGAGTCGGCATGCTCGCCGGCGCCGCCGTCTTAGGAGCTGTGGGCGAAAGCTGCGTCGGCTACATCCTCGCCGGCGCTGCGGACGGCGTCGCCAGTAACCTCACCCAACAGGGTATTTCTCTCATGGCGGGCTGGCAATGCCAGTTCAATCCTTGGGAAACCCTCACCGCCGGCGCTCTTGGTGGCATTGGCGGTAAAGTCTCCGCCATGTTCAAGGGCCTCGGCTGCTTCGTCGCCGGCACCCCCGTCCAAATGGCGGACGGCAGCACCAAAGCCATCGAAAAGGTCAAAGTCGGCGACCTCGTCATCAGTCGCGACGAAAAGACTGGCAAGACCAAAGCCAAACGCGTCACCGACACCATCGTCCACGAAAAAGTGCCCACCATTGCCCTGCACTTTCAGAACGGCGAGACCATCGTCACTACCGCCCCACACCCGTTCTATGTCAAGGGGAAAGGATTTGTAAATGCGGGCGATCTCGCAGTTGGCAACGCGATCGTTACCCGCGCTGGGCCACGCGTTAAAATCATCGGAATTGAGCATCTTGCGGAAGCAAAGGTGTATAATTTCACTGTTGATGGCTACCATACATACTTCATAGGACATAAGAGCGGTGGGTATTGGGTTCACAATACCATATTATGTTTGAACTATAAACCAGGGTGGACACCACTTCAAATTGCTGAAGCAAATGCAAAAGTCGCTGCGCTAGACATATTGGCAAAAGCAGGAGTGTTAGTAAAATCTATAGCGACTCGTGTTGGAACTAGACAAGATCGCATATGGCGAAATGCTGGTAATACTGTCCCTCCTGGTTATCAGGTCGATCACATACATGAGATACAGCTAGGTGGTGCAAACGTTATTGGGAATCTTGCTATTCTTGATGGTAGTGTAAATGGGTCAATAGGTTCGCAGATAATGCATCGGATCAGTGGGTTGAATTATGGAGATGTCATTAGAGGAGTAACTATATCATGGTAAATATTTCGGGTCACGATTTTAAGAGATTCTTTTCTGCATATAAATACGATGGTGAAATACATCTATCTGAGAATCAAACTAGTCCAACACTCAAGTCATCACGTACTTTGCCCTTAAGTTATCAATCTTTCTTGGCCCAGTTGCGCGGGCATTCGTTTAATAATGGAATGCTACGAATACTGAACTCTACAACAACTCCTTCAATCGAAGGGTGGAATAGCCATAGTGGATGGCATAGTACTTGGCCGAAATTGGCTCAAAGATTTTATGTTTTTGGCTATGATTGGATGGGAAATCAATTTGCATTAGATTTTGATCGTATCGATGGCGTTACGGGAGAACCTCTAATTACTGTAGTTATATCCGGAACGGGGGAATTATTGAAGGCTCCTGTGATTTTTCAAAAATTCATGAATACAGACTTGGTGGATCAATCAGATTTTATTATTGGAAGTAGCTACTATAAAGAGTGGCTAGAATCTGGTGGGGCTATCCCACAATTTAATCAATGCATTGGTTATAAACACCCCCTTTCCTTAGGTGGAATAGATGATATAGACAATCTAGAAATCAGTGATCTTGATGTTTATATCCATCTGATGGGGCAAATGAGTGCTATGGGGTAGTTTTCTCTTGACACGATTTATTGTGTTTAATATTGACTTACTGTCGATTCAACAACGGGCAAGCTCAACGTTCTGCGCTGCGGTGCTTCTTATGACCAGTTAATTGAACTAATCAACTGAACGTCTGTACGTTATCGGATCGGCAGTAAGTCAATAGTGTGTCGCTCTGAATTCAGCTCCGTCGCTATCTGTTTATTTATATTATGTTCATGTAAAGCGTGTTTATGTACATCGATAGATCTCCAAGTCGCATTGCTGTGTTAGGTATAATTATTGGATCTCTATTGTTATTAGGCGAAAATATCGCTCTCGCAACATGCAAAAAGACGAACGCTCAGGCAATTGTTTTTGAGTTCGGAGTGCAAAGATATAAACACACTGTTGAGCACGTATTCTTGGTTAAAAACAACAGCTCGGGAGTAATAGCGATTGACCGACTTACTTCTACTTGCGACTGCACGTCTGCTTTTATCGATACCAATCACTCCTCAGCATCACAGACGATACGGCCTGGCGAACGCATTAAAGTACGTGTCACGCTCGATCCTTCACACTTATCGCCGGCGCTGGTCACACGATCTGTCTATGTGATGGCGAAGGGGATGTCAAAGCCGTTTGCTGTTCTGGAGATGACCGGTGTGATCCGCGCGGGCGTGTCGTTTGCGCCGAGGACTTTGGACTTTGGGGCGGCTTCGGCGCGGGCGCGGGTGACGCGGGTGGTGACGGTGACGGTGGATAAGGCGGAGGTGCGGGCGGGGGAGAGTTTGCGGCTGAGACCGTTGGCGCCGGAGGTGGACGTGGCGTCGGATGTGCCGGCGACGCCGATGGGGCAGGGGGCGGCGTATTTGACGGCGCGCCGGTTTATGGTGCGGCTGTCGCCGAAGGCGCGGCTGGGGCTGATGAATGAGCAGATGCAGCTGGAGGCTGTGGACGCCAAGGGCGCGGCGCGGAAGCTGGGCGAGCCGATGTCGGTGTTTGGGCAGGTGATTGGGTCGGTGCAGGCGAACCCAGAGGTGCTGGCGTTTGGCGTTGTGAATAAGGGCGAGCCGCAGACGCGGGTGGTGACGGTGCAGGGGATTAAGGCGGCGGATCTGGCTGCGGTGAAAATCGTCTGCTCCAGCCCGGCGCTGAAGGCGGAGATCCAGGCCGCGCCAGTAGGGCTGCCTGACGACTATGCGCAGCTGTCCGTGACGATGAGCGGCGCTGCGCCGCTCGGCGGGTTTCAGGGCGAAGTGACGGTGGTGACGCCGAAGGGGGAACAGCTCGTGCTGCCCGCCTACGCACAAGTACAGGAAGCAGTCGCGGGGAAATCCTGAACTTATGGGACAGAGAGCGAAATGATATGTTCTTAATTGACCTTCAGCGGGCGAGCTATTGGGCGAGCGCTGTTCACCATAAGGCCGATCGGGCGGCGGTTATCGTGGAAATAACGCTGCCATTGCCGGAGCAGGGCGAACTTGTCCATTTGCCGATCTCTTCGCTGCCAGTCATGAAAACGGATGGGAATAAGGTAGACCTAGCCGTCCGTCCCGGATGGAAGGTCATCTACTTTTGGAGTGCGGCCTGTCCCTGTGTCTCCGCCTGCGAGCGGTATAGCTTTATCCCACTGGCGAAGCAATACCAGGGCAAAGTCGCCTTTTATGGAGTTGTCTCGGGCAGCTACGATCTTTCGCATGGCGCGTTGTCCCTTCAGAAAAGCATTGGCGATCGAAAGCTGCCCTATCCCATATTTCTGGACAAGACCCACGCCACCGCGCTTGCGCTGCACGCCCAGGTCACGCCTCAGACGTTCCTCCTCAACCCAAAGAATGAAATTGTATTCTCCGGTATGCCCGACGACTCGCGGCGATACCTGGCGGGCGCCGGCAAGCCTGGGGTAACACAGACTTACTTATCCGACGCGCTCGCTCAGGCGCTGGCGGGCAAGCCGATCACGCAGCCCAAGACAGAAAACCAAGGGTGTATCATTTCCTGGTAGCTTGTAAGATTTCGTGGTACGCCGTTCAATCACTGATTTTTGGCGCCGACCCTTGAACGAGAGGGCATCATCCCTTCGCGCCATCGCGGTTCTTGAAGCCCGCTAAAGCGAAGTCTCGGCCATTGTTCAGCACATTTGCTGAGCGCGTTGCTGCTAAGAGCAGGCGCTCTCACTGGCGAGATCGACAGGTCGGTGCTCGCGTTTCGCTTCTTCAAGGTATAATCGCTCCAACTCTTAAGTTCTTCAACCCAAAAAAGACTTATGTCTTTGTTTGAATCCGGGGATAGCGCCAGATTGTGGTTCTGGAGGTCGTGGGTTCGAGCCCCATTAGCCGCCCCAGTGTAAAACACGAACGGCGAAAGCATAATGCTTTCGCCGTTCGTGTTTTTTTTGTTGCCCCTGCTTCTTCTCGTTCGGCGAGCTCGTATTGCGTCGGTGGATGTGGCTTGACTGATGAATTAAACTTTGATCGCGTTAATACTCCACAATCACAAGGTGGTTGAGAAGGTATACTCTCACCCGCCAGGGCCATAGCACTGCTTCCGTTTGCTGAAGGATATTCTGGGTATCTATCTCAAAATTATCGGCAAGCTAATTCCAACCATCGGGGCCAGCGAACATGCGGATGTCTTTGCAGCGATCCACTTTAGCAGTGATCTTGTCGTTCTTATTACTGACTTCGTCGGCGTGCGCCGCCTGGTGCGATCGGCTGCCACTGTCGAATTCCAATTGGCCTCATGCGCCGGACGACCGCGTCAATAAGGCGTCCATAGAGAAGCTAATCGACCAGTTCACAACGATCACGGACGACAGTTTTGCCTGTTTTACGACATCTCCCTCGTTCGTATTCTATCCCCTGGAAGATGAGGCTTCGGAGGCGCATCCGCCTGAGTCCATGCGCAACTTGATTGCCATTGGTGTTCGCGCGGTTCCAGCCCTCTTGGATCACCTCACGGATGCGCGGCCGACTCAACTGAAACTCAAAACCGGATTCTCACATTACTGGTCAGGGAATGAGTTTGACGTTCGGCCTTACGATCGGAATCCGAAGCCGGCCGGAACGAGGAAAGATGGTCAGCCAATAGGGGGTATCACCACTCATACGGTGACAGTCGGCGATGTCTGTTATGCGACGCTTGGTCAGATTGTAGGTCGCAACTACATCGTTGTGGAACATATGGACGGCTCTTATTCGATGGTCAATTCTCCGACCAGCACGCCTGCCATTGCGGCGGCGGCGAAGTCGGAGTGGGCGGGGTTAACTCGGCAAGACCACATACGGAGCTTACTCGCCGATACATATTCCGGCGAGACGCCGACTGAAGCGCTTAAGCGCCTTTGCTACTATTACCCGGCCGAAGGCAAAGCTGCCGCCCTAGCAATGCTGTCGCGACCGATATGCGACTACGATGTGACCGCCAACTTCGTGGATAACAGCCTTCTTGAAATGCCCACCTTCGAGGAAAAGGACATCATATCGATTAAGACGCTTCGAAATGCATTATCACATCCGTCCAGTCGGGCCGAAAAATATCTTGCACGGAAGATGGAAGGGGCAAGTTACCTGAGAGAACGGCGCCTGCGCCCCGTCGATGTCGTAAATACGATATCGAGTCTCCTTAACCATGCGATGGTGCTGCCGATCTACACCTCGAAGCCGTTTGCACACGTATCGCTGCGCCCCGAAACACGCTGCATGCTCGCCGCTAAGCCTAGGGGCTTCGAGTTGATGTGCGCGAATAGAAAACTGTTGGAGGACTTGTTCCCGCAAGAGCTAACAAGAAGGTCCTCCCCAAGCCGCGAACCGGCAGTTTGGAGTTCACGGCTCGAAAGTTTTGTCAAAAAGAACGGCCAGGCATATGCAGACTATGTCTGGCAATACCTCAGACCGCGAACAGTTCATCATGCTTACGACAACGGGGCCGCCTTGTCAGAGCGTGCTGCGCAGATACTTCACGCCCTCTATCCCAACAGAGATGTTACCCATCCCATCTTTACGAACGCCGCCGACCACAGAGATCAGGAGGACTTGTTAACCGATCTTCAGGCGTTCCATGATCCAGACTTGGATAACGCGACAGTCACGCTGCGAAAAAGTATTGGGAATAAGTGACGTTTTGCTGTCTCCTCCATTTTGATTGACAATATTTCATTGATTTGATATATTGTCCGTACATTTACGTCTCGCTGATTGCTATTAAGGCGAACCAGGACAAGATGGGTAAGATTTTCCGAGATGAGGCGTTGTGATGATTCTGTGTAAAACCATTCCTGCCGTGCTTATCCTGGCGCTGCTGGCGACGAGCGGCGTGCAGGCTGCTCCGGCCACGTTTACCTACTCCAATCCGATTGGGTTTCAATACACGACTGAGCATACGATAGACCAAAAAGAACTGCGCGATCCGTGCATCATTCGCGATGGCGATACTTATTATTGCGTCTTCACGATGTGGCCGTTCGCGAATAAAGAAGACGGTCGGATGTCGCTGCCGGACAATGGCTCGTCGCCGGGGATTCGGATTTACTCGTCCAAGGATTTGAAGAACTGGGCGCCGGGAGAGTGGCTGGTGAAGTCATCGGAATTACCTGAAGACTGTCCGTACAAGCATCGCTTTTGGGCTCCGGAAATCCATAAAATCAATGGAAAGTTTTATCTGATCTTCACGGCGGATAACTGGCTGAAGAAGGAGTACAATCCCTCGGGAGAGTGGGGCTACCACGCCTTTGTCGGCGTTGCGGACAAGGTGACGGGACCGTACAGGCACATCACATATATTAAAGACAGCGCCTGCGATACGACGATCATGGACGGCGGCGACGGCAAAATTTATGCGATCATGCCGTTCGGCGATCTCTTCGAGCAGGAGATCGATCTGAGCCGATTGGAAGAAGACAAGATCACGCTCGGCGAGCGCAAAAAGATCCTGTCGAAGACCAGCGACGATCCCGCGCAGTCGACGCCCAGTTACCTGGAAGGCCCGTGGGGCATGAAGATCGGCAAGCGATACTATGTCTTTTACGCCGAGAATATCGAAAAGGAAGGCTACTGGACCGGCGTCGCCTACGCGGACAATCCCTTGGGTCCCTGGCGCAAGGACCCGCGCGTGAAGCTCTTCGAGGGTGGACACCTCGCGGTGTTCCAAGGTCCCAATGATCGACCCTGGTTCTCCTATCGCGGCGAAAGCGGCGGCCCCGCAGCGGGGCGCCTATGCGCCGACCCATTCACGATCGCCGAGGACGGGACGGTCCAGCCGATTGCGCCGACGACCGGTCCGCAAACCATTACCCTGCCGCCATTATTGAAGCCAGTCGCACCGGCCAAGCATTTCCTTACAGACAAGAAGCGTCCTGATAAAAAACATGGTTCCCATGGCAAATATTGAAGAGTTTCGCTCCTATTTCGGTGCGGGAAATCACGACGCCGCCCCGGCGGTAAACGCGGCCCTCGCCGCCGCCAAAGTCTCTGGCGAGCGCCGTCTCGTTTTTCCCAGGGCGCGTTATGATTTCTGGCCGGATCGGGCGTCGGAACGGTACTGGTTTATTTCCAACAACGACGAGGGATTGAAGAGAGTTGCTTTCTCGCTGGAGGAGTACGAGAATTTCGAGATCGACGGTCAGGGTTCCGAGTTTGTCTTCCACGGCTATGTTCTGCCGTTCACGCTTCAAGGCTGTCGCAATATCACGCTGAAGAACTTCTCGGTCGACTGGGCGCGCACGTTTCATAGCGAGGCTATCGTGCTTGCCGCTCGTGAAGGCAGCATCGATCTGGAAATCCCCGATCAGTTTCCGTACAAGATCGAGCACGATCGTCTGGTCTTTACGGGCGAAGGCGATGTGACATACGGTATCGAGAATATGCTGGAGTTTGACACCGAAAAACGCGAAACGGCGTTCGGCGTCTTCGATAACTTTGGCGTCTGTGAGTGGCATAAGGCCGAGGAGATCGGCCCGCGCCAGGTGCGTCTGCACGCGAAGTTCAGTACGCTGCCCACGCTGGGAAACACGATGGTGATTACGGATGGAAAGCGTCTCTGCCCGGCGATCACCATCGATCGCAGCCAGCACGTCACGGTTCAGAATGTCACGCTGTATCACTCAGGCGGCATGGGGCTGATCGCCCAGCACAGCGCGGATCTGAATGTTTCGAATGTGAGGGTTACTGCGCGGCCTGGAAGCGGCCGGATGATCTCGCTGACCGCTGACGCCACGCACTTCGTCAACTGCGCCGGCGAGATCACGCTGGAGGACTGCGTTTTTGAAAATCAAATGGACGACGCCACGAACGTCCACGGAATTTACGGTCGTATCAGCGCCGTTCTTTCGCCGACCGAAATTGAGTTCGAGCTCGTCCATCCCCAGCAGCGCGGAATGGATATCTTCGCCGCCGGAGACCCAATCGAGTTCGTGCGCCACACGACTCTGGAGACCTATCACGAGAATACAGTCTCTTGCGTGGAGGGGCTCAACAAACAGTTCACGCGGCTCACGCTCAAATCCCCGCTGCATCCAGACGCCGCCGTGAAGGACGCCGTGGCGAACCTGCGCTGGATCCCAAATTTCACGGCGCGCGGAAACCGTTCACGCGGCAATCGGGCTCGGGGCTTCTTGGTGACAACCGGGGGCAGGGCGCTAATCGAGAATAATTATTTCCATATTGCGGGGGCGGCGATTTTGATCGAGGGGGACGCCAATTACTGGTTCGAATCCGGCGCCGTGAAAGATGTCACGATCCGTGGCAACTCTTTCGATCGCTGCAACTATGGAGTCTGGGGGCGTGCGACGATCGAGATCAATGGGGCGATCGAACCCCAATATCGCGGCGCCTCAATGTATCACCGGAACATTCGGATCGAGAATAATATCTTCATGGATTTTCATGGGGCGCTGCTGTCCGCCCATTGTGTGGACGGTCTGACCTTCCGCGGCAACACGGTGCATCGCTCAAATGATTATCCTCGTCGAAATAAAGAGACTCAGCAAATCGCCGTCGATTTCTGCCTGAATACGCTCATGGATGATATAGCCAACAACTCGGACTCCTTGGGAACTCGGGAGACTGCTGGGTAAATTTCACCAAGAGCATGCGCCAGTGTGGACATCGCCTTCAGACAAACAGTAATCCGTTTGTCTGGAGGCGATTTTGCGTATTACCTCGCGCCGGAGACGATCCCGCCCGCTCCCGGATTGAGTGAGAGGCTGCTGCGATGGATCACGTTGACGCTGCTCATCTCCCAGACCTCGACGGGGCCGCCCGCAGCTTGCTGAAAGACAAGGTCCGGGTTTACCTGTCCGTACAAGCTGGTCACCGCGACTACATGCGAGCCCGCCGGCGCAGCTACGGAAATGCTGAGGCCGCCGGCATAAGCCAGCCCATGCATGTACCAGACGACCAGAGTTGGGCCGTTTTGGAATTGGATGTCTGAAGCGCCATCCCCATTATAATCTCCAATCCCTACAACCTTCCATCCCGGAGTTGTCTGGTTCGATGTCGGCCCCCCGCCGATATCCTGTGCTCCGTTCATAAACCGGACCGTAATCGCGCTGCTTGTCTGGTTTTGGAAGGCCAGGTCAGGCTTGCCGTCGCCATTGAAGTCGCCCACTCCAACAACTTTCAATCCGGCTGCGGGAGTTGGGAAGACGGCCGTTTCGGTGATGACCAGAACGTTCAGATACCAGGCCGTCAGCGCGCCCGTCTCCGAGTTCTGAAACAGGAGATCGTTCATACCGTCGTCGTTGAAATCGGCGACGCCCACGACATTCCATCCGGCCAGCGGCGTCGTCGAGACCACGCCGACATTGGTGACGGTTGCGCCATTTACGGTCCACAGCGCCACTTGATGCGTGCCGGCGTTCTGCACGGCGAGAACATTATGTCCGCTCATGCCGCTGCCGCCTTCATAGGCGCCCATCGCCGGCGGGGTCTTTCGCGTCTGCCCGGGAAGATCGGTCGTGATTCCGGGAACCGGAGTTCCGGCGCCGATGCATGGGGAGGTAAACTTCAGGGTTAAGTTGCCGCTTCCCGGATTGATGAACTGCGGATTGACGTTGACATTTCCAGCGCCGGCGTGGCCGCCCTGGATGTCAGAATACGTCGCGGCGATCGATCCAAAGATCTCGCCGCCCGGATCGCCGTAAAGGATGCAGTCCGTCAATACCGACCGGCCGCCGCTGCCGGAATAGGTGTAGTTGTAAATCCCGCCGGCGGCGGCGCTCGCCGCGTTGCCCGAGAGTGAGCAGTAAGTGAGTGTGGAGACGCCGCCGGAGCCAGAGTAGGCGTAGTTGTAGATCCCCGCGCCGTAGACGCCGCTGTTATTCGACAGTACGCAGTTCTTAAAGGCGGCCAGCCCGCCGCTGCCGGAATAAGTGTAATTGTAGACGCCGCCGCCGTTGTTGCCCGCGATGTTGCGCGACAGCGTGCAGTTGGTGAGCGAGGTCCGCGCGCCTGTGCCGGAGTAGGTATTGTTGTAAATACCGCCCCCATTGATGGTGGCGCTGTTTCCCGACACGATGCACTCTGTGAGCGCCGCGTTGCCGCCGGAGCCTGCGTAAGTGTAGCTGTAGACGCCAGCGCCGTTGTAAGCGCTGTTTTTGGACAGGGTGCAATTACGGAGCGTCACTGTCCCGTAATTCAAGATTGCGCCGCCGTTTCCGCTGGCGATGTTGTTCGCCAGCGTGGAGTTGAGCAGAATCAGGCTGCCGGACTCGACCAGGATACCGGCGCCGCCCGTGCCGCCCGAGTCCATTCCATGCTGGATCGTGAGGCCCGAGATCGTCACCGTGGAGCTTGCGGAGTTGATATGAAACGGCCGATACGTCCCATTACCGTCCACCGCGATCAGCGATGCGCCCGGTCCCTGAATGGTTGTCCCCACCGTGATTACGGGAAGCGCCTGAAGTGTGGGACTGAGAATGATCTTGCCCGCGAGGCCCTTCTGGAAGGTGATCGTGCTGCCGGCGCTGGCGTTCGCGGCGGTGATGCCGGCCCGCAGCTGCCCCGCGCCGCCGTTGTCCGCGAGACTGGTGACGTTATAGGTGAGGGCGCGCGAAGGACTCGCGGCAAAAAGTGCGCTGGCGACTGTGAGAAGCAGCGTTGAGATACCGGCTTGGCGTGAATGTTGCATTTGATCTCCTCCTCGGAGAGCAAACCGATGACATCGCAAATCGGAATAGTGGTCCGATGGTGCGACTTCGGGTAATGAGAGAGAAGTGAGTAAGAAGTAACAGAGAGAATGAGGCGTGAGGACGCTCTGTCAGCGTGGCTGACCGTATCTCTTGCTGGCGTGTTCTTCGAAAATCATTGAAAGTGGTGAGGGCGTGAGCGTTAAGCGTCCGGGATTTTATGATCCGCGCTGAACGGTGGCTAGTGGGCCGATGACTGCAAGTGGTTCAACAGGCGGCTTGATCGCAATGCCGCATGTTCCTTCCATCCACTCGCATGTCTATTTATACCAACAAACAGCAAAGTGTAATCTGCGAGATTTAGGAGCGCGATCCGCGCCGGTACGCCGCCGGCGGCGTACCGATTTCTCGGGTGAAGACGCGCGAGAAATAGAAGCGGTCGCTGAATCCGGACTCTTCCGCGATTTTGTCGATGGTGTCTTCGGTGAAGAGAAGACGCTGAGCGGCGTGGGCGACTCGCCGCTTGAGCAAGTACTGGAGGGGCGGCGCGCCGACCGCCTCGCGAAACCGCCGGATGAAGTAATTTTCGCTCATACTGCAAGCCGCCGCCAGATCGCCGATCATTATCGGCTGTTCCATCCGTTCGTGAATATGTTGCAGGGCGGGAAGCACAGGCGCCAGCGCCGCGACCCGACCCCGGCAGCGCTCCACCATTTCCGGCGGCATCGCATTGAAATAATGACCGAACGCCGCGTAAACTAATCCCTTCAGCAGACACTGAACCCCGAAATCTATCCATCCCGACTTTTCGACAAGCAGGCCAAGCTCGAATGTCGCCTCACTGAGATAGGACGTGTGCGGGATCGAGACGGGCTCCTGAAACAGCTCGTGGAAAATGATCGGCGGAAAGCCGCGCAGATCGAAATGGATAAAGAACTGGCGAAGCGACTCATCGTTGTCGCTGGAGAGAGGGATGGCGGATGGGAGCAAATATACTTCCCGCGCCTTCAATGGAATTCGCCGCTCGCCTGATTGGAGCCATCCGCCGGAAACGTCGTTTTGGTAAAGACGCCAGTGGTCGTTGGCGAGCTGAGGGTGACGCCACCAGCCAGGGAGAAGATGATCGCGCTGAGCGCAAAGCAGAACGATCTCCAAATTATCCGGCGACAGCGCATACGGCTGCGGTTCCAGCGACGATTGTTCGGAGGCAGAGGCGCGCTCCCTTGATTTTGCGGATTTCATGGGAAAGTGTGGAATCGTCCATAACGCGGACTGATTTTTCTATAGACGGCTGGGTCTGGCTGATTTATAATATTATCGTTCTGTTGGGTGTTTTCCTTTGTGGGATTCAGAAGGCGCCGCAAATACTCAGGATGAGAATGGATGATGATGAACAGCACTGACAATATCGGAGTCGATCCGGATTCCGTTCCCGCGAAGACGCTCTCCACGGGAGCGCGAATCCCAGCCATTGGTCTGGGAACATTTGGGTCGGATAACTACAGCGGCGATGAGATCGCCCACGCCGTGATCGACGCTGCTTCCGTGGGATACCGGCATTTCGACTGCGCCGCCGTGTATGGGAACGAGCATCTGATCGGCCCCGCCCTGCGGCAGGTCATGCACAGCGGCGTTCGCCGCGAGGATCTCTGGGTGACGTCCAAAGTCTGGAACGACCGTCATGACGACGTAATCGCCTCCTGCGAACAGTCGCTGCGCGATTTGAATCTCGATTTTCTGGACCTTTATCTCGTCCACTGGCCGTTTCCCAATACGCACGCCGCTGGCGTCGATGTCGCATCCCGCGACGCCCACGCCCGTCCCTACATCCACGACGATTATAGGAAGACCTGGGCGCAGATGGAAACGCTGGTCGCACGCGGCCTCGTGCGCCATATCGGCACATCCAACATGACGATCCCCAAGCTCGATCTGCTTCTTCGGGACGCGTCAATCAAGCCGGTCGCCAATGAGATGGAGCTGCATCCCCATTTTCAGCAGCCCGCGCTATTTCAGTATCTTCTGGATCATCAGATCGTTCCGATCGGCTACTCGCCGATCGGTTCGCCCAGCCGGCCCGCGCGGGACCGCACGCCGGAGGATACCGTGGATGTGGAGGACCCCATCATTGTCAAAATCGCCCGGCGCCTGGGCGTCCATCCGGCGGTTGTCTGCGTGAAATGGGCGGCGCAGCGCGGCCAAATCCCGATCCCATTCTCCGTGAAGCGCCCACAGTATCTCACGACGCTCCAGGCGATCGTCGGCGAGCCGCTGACCGAGGAAGAGATGTGCGAGATCGCTGGGACCGATAAGAACAATCGGCTGATCAAAGGACAGGTATTTTTGTGGAAAGAGAATCAGCCGTGGGAAGACCTCTGGGATATGGACGGGGAGATCAAACAATGACGCAGACGCAACCAAAGACGATGACCGGAGTGGTGCTGCCGGGAAACAGCACCGTCGCCTTCCGCGAGCAGGCCGTTCCGGCGCCCGGCCACGGCCAGGTCCTAGTGCGCATGAAGGCGAGCTCCATCTGCGGGTCCGACATCCGGGCGATTTACCGCGAGCACCTGGGCGTGGGCGATGAAGCCTACCGCAATGTGATTGCCGGGCATGAGCCGTCGGGTCAGATTGTCGAGGTCGGCCCCGGCTGCAAATCGTTTGGCGTGGGAGACCGCGTTGTTCTCTATCACATCAGCGGCTGCGGCGTCTGCGAAGACTGCAATACGGGATATATGATCTCGTGCCATTCGAAAAGCCGCGCGGCCTACGGCTGGCAGCGCGACGGCGGACACGCCGAGTATCTGCTCGCGGAAGAGAATACGTGCATCCGTCTGCCGGACAACTTAACCTATGAAGACGGCGCCCTGGTCGCGTGCGGCTTCGGCACGGCTTGGGAGGCGCTGACGCGCATCGGGGTCAACGGCCGAGATCGCCTGCTGATTACCGGCCTCGGCCCTGTTGGCTTGGCGGCGGCGATGCTGGGGAAGGCCCTCGGCGCGAAGCACGTCATCGGCGTGGACACCAGCGCGCATCGCCTTGAGCTGGCGCAAACGCTGGGTCTGGTCGATGACGCCTTTCTTAGCGACGCCGACGCTCTCGGCAAAATCCAGGACGCCACCGGCGGCAAGGGTTGCGAAGCAAGCATCGATTGTTCGGGGGCCGCTCCCGCGCGCAGGCTGGCGCTGGCGGGGACGCGCCAATGGGGACGCTGCGCCTTTGTGGGGGAAGGAAGCAGCGTCGAGTTCGACGTCTCGCCCATGCTGATCCATCCGCAGATCACCCTCTTTGGCTCCTGGGTGACCAGTCTCGGCCACATGGAGGACCTCGTCGAGCGCCTGTCCCGCTGGAACCTGCACCCCGACACGACCGTAACACACCGATTCGCCCTGGATCAGGCCGCCGAAGCCTACAAAATCGCCGACGCCGGCCAGAGCGGTAAAGTCGTGATCGTTTCGGAATGATGGTATAATCGATCCAGCGATCCAAAGTATGCATCGACGGGTGAGAGTGTTATGCTCTCACCCGTTTTGCCGTCTGTCTCCCCATCCTTTACCATCGATTTTTTTAGGGCCATCTTGTGTCAAGGCGAGAATTGAAAACACTGAGCGAGCGGCTGCGTTTTTCCCTGGGACATGTGCTGCATTCCTCGCGGTTCCTGTTTCTTGGCGTACTGGCCGTCTCGGTCATGGGCGGTCTTCTGCCCCTTATTCAAATCTACGTGACAACGAACCTGATCAACGAGTTTGCGTACGATCACATTCATTCTTCGTTACGATCTCCTTCGTTCTTTCAAACTCCGAGCACGCTATTGTGGTTCGTGCTTCTGGTCGGAGCCGTTTGGCTGAACGGTTTCGTGCAGGCCTGCCATCCGTATTTCACCGCTCTCGTGCGTGAGCGTGCGCATCGGCGGCTTCATGACATTTACTTCCGGCATCTTCTCTCGCTCAGTCTCGCCCAGCGGGAAATTCCCAGCATTCAGGACAAGATCCAGGAGGCGAGGCACGGCGTTCGCGTGCTGCCGCAGTTCTGGACGGACGCAACGCTGGGGCTGCTTGCGACGGGATTAGGCCTCGTGGGCATTCTCATCGCCATGGGACGCGTTTCGTGGGTGCTGCCGCTGCTTCTGCTCGGCGTTAGCATTCCCGTACTCCAGTGGAGCATTCGCGGCGAGGAAGAGTTTCAGGAGATCTACTCCATTCAGACGCCGCACAAGCGACAGCTAGACTACTGGCGCCGCCTTCTGACCGATCGGCGGTCCGTGACCGAAGTGCGGCTGTATGGGTTGGAACCCTACTTTCGCGCCAACTGGCTGACGCTCACCCAGGAGCTTTTGAAGGAACTGCGTCAGGGCCGGCTGAAAAATCAGGGCAAATACTTTCTGGAAATTTGCTTTTCTCAGCTCGGTTTTGCGATCGCCATTGTGATCCTGATGTTCGCCGCTCGTCAGGGACGCCTGGATATTGGCTTGTTTGTCGCGCTGATCTATTCCTTGAAACAGTACGATGATATGCTTGCGGATCTCTCTTACAGCATGCAGCTTGCCGTCTCAAAGTGGACAAAGATCGGCGCACTCCATGAGTTTCTGAAGCTGTCTTCTGACGAGACGCATGGAACGGGCAGTGCGCCGGTGGGAATCCGGCAGGGGATCACTTTTGAGAATGTGAGTTTTCGCTATTCAGGTTCTGAAGTGGATTCCGTCCGATCCGTCAGCTTTTGCATTCGCCCCGGCGAGCGGATTGCGCTTGTGGGGGAGAACGGTGCGGGCAAGAGCACGGTCGCCAAACTTCTCCTGGGGCTGTACGCGCCGACTTCGGGACGGATCATCGTGGATGGCGTGGATCTGAGCTCCGTGGACATCACGGATTGGCGGCGCAGGGTGGGGGCCGTATTCCAGGACTTCATGCGCTATTCGCTGACGGTTCGCGACAATATCGGGTTTGGGCGCCTGGAGCGGAGCGCCGACGACGAAGCGCTGGGCAGGGCGGCGGGCGCGAGCCGCGCCGATGAGTTCATTGCCGAATTTTCGGGTGGCTATGACGAGCCGCTGGGCAAGGAGTTCGGAGGACGCGAATTATCGTATGGCCAGTGGCAGAAGCTGGCCATCGCGCGGGCGTACATTCGGGACGCGGAGGTACTGGTGCTGGATGAGCCGACTTCGGCGCTTGATGTCCAGACGGAGTTTGATACCTACTCCCAGTTTCAGGCGGCGGCTCGCGGCAAGACTGTGCTGCTCATCTCGCATCGCCTCGGCTCCGCGCGTCTCGCCGACCGTGTCCTGTATCTCGAACGCGGCGCGCTTCTGGAGGAAGGAACCCACGACGAACTGATCGCGGCGGCGGGACCCTATTCCCACTTGTATCTTGCCCAGGCCGAATGGTATGATGGCGGCGGTGAGACGGAGATGGTGACCGTCGATGCCTAAAAGATTGGACAATACGGTCAAGATGCGCTGGGCGCACGTTCCTCGCTTGATGGCGCTGCTCTGGAAGGTCGGACGCCGGGAACTGACCGTGGTCGCGGCGCTCGCGCTGCTCTCTGGCCTGACGCCCATCGCGCAAATCGCGGCGCTGGCCCGGTTTATCGACAGCGCCGTTCCCCTGATGAAGGGCTCCGCGCCCGTGGTGAGCGCACTCCCCTGGCTGGCGCTTTTGGTCGTCACGCATCTCTTCGGCCATCTTGTGCTTCGCCTGTCCATATGGATTCAAGACAATGCTCAGGAGGCGCTGAAGGCGCGTCTTCAGGAACGGCTGCTCGAAAAGGCCGCGCGGCTGCCGCTCGCAAGCTTTGAAACGCCGGCGTACTACAATCTGCTCCAGCAGGCCCAGAAGGCGCTCGACGAGCATTTGCTCACCCTGCTGGGATCGCTGATGGAAGTCGCCCCGAGCACGATTTCCGTGCTCGGGCTTCTGGTCTACGCCGCCGCAGGCAGTCCATGGTTTCCCCTGCTGCTGATGCTCGGCACGGTACCCGCAGTAATTCTGCGCGTCCGCTTGATGCGCACAATGTTTCTGGTGGAGCGCGAACAGCTTCCCGCCGAGCGCTCCCTATCCTACATCGAGGATCTTCTCGTGTCGCGTCCGGCGGCGGCTGAGATCAAGCTCTTCGCGCTCCAGTCGCATTTGATGGGCAAGCGGTTGCAGCTGTATGATAGTCTGGCCGAGACGCGCATCACTTTGGAGAGCGACCGAGTCAAACAAGGGCTTCGCGCCGATTTCTTTCAATATCTCTCTTTTGGAGCTGTATTGATCGGCGTGCTCAGCCGGCTGGCGCACGGAAGCATTACGATCGGGCAATGCGCCGGCAATATCTCCGCGATCCTGGAGTTCCAGCGGTCTCTGGTCACCCTGTTCTGGAGGATCGCCGTCGTTGACAACGACACGCGCTATATCGCCGATCTTTTCGCCTATCTCGATCTGGACGAAATAAGCGTCGCGCCAAAGACCATGGATGGGGAAGCCGCCGCTTCGAAAGCTGTGAAGCCCGTCCCCGAGATTCGTTTCGAGAATGTCTCCATGCGCTATCCAGGGTCGGAGACGGACGTTCTGACAGAGATCAATCTGACGATCCGTGCCGGTGAGCGCATCGCTCTGGTCGGCGAGAATGGCGCGGGCAAAACGACGCTTTGTAAGCTGATTCTTGGTCTCTATGAGCCGACATCCGGACGGATCCTCGTGGATGGAGAGGCGTCCACGGGCGTTTCGGCGCTGCGTGGTCGTGGAGCCGCCATATTTCAGGAGTTCATGCGGTACGAAGTCACGGTCCGGGAGAACATCGGCTTTGGAGAAGTCACCGCGCTGGACGACGGCGCCCGAATTCGGGCGGCCGCCGCGCGGAGCGGCGTTGCTGCGACGATCGACGGAATGCCGGAAGCGTACAACACGATCCTGGGAAAATCGTTCGACGAAAACGGGCGCGACCTTTCCGGCGGCGAATGGCAGAAGCTGGCGGTCGCCCGCGCGTACTTCCGGGAAGCCGCTGTGCTTGTTCTGGATGAGCCGACATCCGCGCTGGACGCCAAGGCGGAAGTCGTGATTTACCGGCAGTTCGAGGAAATCTCCGCCGGGAAATCCGTGCTTCTGGTGTCCCATCGCCTGGGATGTACGAAGCTGGCGGACCGGATCGTCGTGCTCGAGCAGGGCCGTATCGTGGAGCAGGGGACATATTCGGAATTGCTCGCCCAGGGCGACGTATTCGCGCGTATGTACGCGATGCAGGCGCAATGGTACGTCTGATTTTGTGCATTACTCTGAGCAAATCACGATCGTTTGAGAATTCTCAGTCGAATCCATCAAGTTTTTCGTTGAAAAGATCATTGCGACATTCATAAAAACGTCCTATAATGGGTAGCTAGGATAAGCCGCAAAAGCGCTCGCGCCGTGATCGGGGAGCGCTACTCTAATCAATCAAGGATGCTTTATGAAACGTTCGCATTTCGCGCCTGCCTTCGCGCTGATGCTCGTGGCGGGCTGCGCGCATGCGCAGGATGGCTGGAAACCCGCCCATAGCACGATCGAGACACGGTGGGCCAAAGATGTCTCTCCGACAAACGCTCTCCCCGACTACCCTCGCCCGCAATTGGTGCGCGATCAGTGGCAAAACCTCAATGGCGTGTGGGAGTATCAGCCCGGCGCCGAGGGCGATGCTTTACCCGTGGGTAAAACGCTTAGCCAAAAGATTTTAGTACCGTACGCCGTGGAATCGGCGCTTTCGGGCGTGATGGAGCATCACGATCGCCTCTGGTATCGGCGCACCTTCACGACGCCCGCTTCCTGGAAGGGCAAGGAGCTGATCCTCCACTTCGACGCCGTCGATTACGAGGCGGAGATTTTCGTCAACGGCAAGAGCGTCGGCGTGCACAAGGGCGGCTACGAGGCGTTCGATTATGATGTCACCTCATTTTTGCAGGGCGACGGTCCGCAGGAATTAATCGTTCGCGTATTCGACCCGACGGAAGCCGGCGGACAGCCGCGCGGCAAGCAGACGACCAACCCCGGCGGCATCATGTACACCCCGACCACGGGAATCTGGCAGACCGTTTGGCTGGAACCTGTGTCGAAGACGTCCATCGCCAACCTCAAGATCGTTCCGGATGTGGACGCGAAGTCTGTCCATCTGACGGTCAATACGACGGATATGGCGCCGGGCGTCAAGGCCGTCGTCACGATCAAGTCCGGCAAGTCTGTTGTCAAGACGGTTACTATTGACGCCGACAAAGAGCAGGAAATCGCGATCAGTAAGCCCAAGCTCTGGTCGCCGGACAGCCCGTTCCTGTATGACCTCGATGTCAAGCTCGTCCAGGGCGGCGCGACGACGGATCAGGTCGGCAGCTATTTCGGGATGCGCAAAATCTCCCTCGGCCTGGACAAGGGCGTGCAGAAGATGCTCTTGAACAACAAGTTCGTCTTTGAGATCGGCCCGCTGGATCAGGGCTTCTGGCCGGAGAGCCTCTACACTCCGCCCACGGAAGAGGCGATGAAGGCTGATATCTCGACCATGAAGCAGCTCGGCTACAACATGGTTCGCAAGCACATCAAAATCGAGCCGGCGCGCTGGTACTACTGGACGGACAAGATGGGACTGCTGGTCTGGCAAGATATGCCCTCGCCCAACTCGTACATCGGCAACGCGCCGCCGACCGATCACGCTGCTTTTGAGAAGCAGATCAACCACGTCATCACGACGCACTGGAACTCCCCGTCGATCATCATGTGGGTGATCTTCAACGAAAGCCAGGCCCGCTACGATACGGCCCGTCTGGTCGGAATGGCGAAGACGCTTGACCCCTCGCGTCTCGTAAACCGGGACAGCGGCGCCGGCTACGAAACCAACGACAGCGATGTCGGTGATGTGGACGATGTCCACTCCTACCCGCCACCCGGAGTTTCGGGGCCAAGCGCCACCCAGGCGCTGGCGTGCGGCGAGTACGGCGGCATTGGCTTCCTCGTCAAAGGACACCGGTGGAAGACGACCGACGGCTGGGGCTACACGACCGTTCCCGATCCCAAGGAGCTGGAAGATACCTACGGCGAGTATATGAACATGCTGAAGGGCTTTCGGGATAAGAACGGTCTAAGCGCCGCGGTCTACACTCAGATCACGGATGTTGAGATCGAGTCGAACGGTCTGATGACCTACGACCGCATTCTCAAATGCGATCCGAAGCAGATTGCCCTTGCCAACCACTTCGAGTATCCCGTTCCGGTCTACAAAGAAATCGTGCCGACTTCCGAGAAGTCCGCGCAAACCTGGAAGTACACCACCGACAAGCCCGCGGCGGAGTGGAGCGCGAAGGCGTTCAATGACGCCGACTGGAAGCAAGGCCCCGGCGGCTTCGGCCATTCAGTCGCTTCGGGCAATCCTCTGGGAACGCCCTGGGAAACGAGCGATATCTGGCTGCGCCGCACCTTCACGCTCCCGAAGCTTAGCGCTGATGATCTCAAGCAGCTTCTCATCCGTGACTGTCACGACGAGGATATTGAAGTGTTCATCAACGGCGTTCCCGCCTATTCGCATGACGGGTATATCGGAAACTACGAGAACAAGCCGATCAGCGATCAGGCCCGCGCCGCGCTAATTCTTGACGGAGAAAACACCCTGGCCGTGCACTGTAAGCAAACGACTGGCGGACAGTTTATCGATGTCGGCTTCACGCAGAGAATGCCTGAGAAGAAGTAAGCGACAAAGAAGCTATGGTCTCCCTTTGAGACACAGCTGCAAATACTGGCCGGCGACTATGGATGGTCGCCGGCTTTTTTCATGCCTTCCCTCCACGATTTCGGGATCGCGTTAGGTATCCTTAAGTGGATTACGCATTGAGGCAATGAGAAAAAGTATGGCTGTTACGATCCATGATATCGCGCGCGAGGTCAGTTTGTCGGCGATGACGGTGTCTCGGGTGCTCAATCGCCCGGATACGAGCTCCATTGCGCCGGCGACGCGCGAGCGAGTACTCCGGGCCGCCGCCGAGATGGGGTATCGGCCCAACCGTCATGCGAAGGCGCTGGTCACCAAACGCCTCAATACGATCGCGGTGTGGATCGATCATTTGAACTCGTCGGTGTATTCCCAGATCGCGCACGCCTGCCGGGAAGAAATTCAAAAGTCTGGTCTCCAGGTGGAAATCTGCGAGATGGACTGGCACTTTGGAAACCCTGAGAAGACCCGCCGGTTTGAATGGATGGTGGATGGCATCCTCGCCGTCGATCCGCCGGCGCCGGACCACCTCGCGAAACTGATGGTCAATACGCCGCTGGATCAGATCCCGCGTGTGAATCTGGGCTCCGGGACTCCCGTAATCTGGGAAGGCGACTATGTACGGGTCGATCTTCAAGCAGGGACGCGTGTCGCGATCAAGCACCTACTGGGGCAGGGATGTCGACGGATCGTCTACGTGCTCCCGGCAGGCGCAGACACGCCAGGTATGGGCAACTATGACGCTTACACAGACACGATGCTCAAGGCCGGCTGCACGCCGGAATATCTGTCCCTCAAAGATTTACGTCTGCCAAATGTCCGCGAAGCAGCCCGTGAATACTTCCAGACCCACGGCAAGCCCGACGGCGTGTTCTGTCATTACGACGAGCTGACGATTCCAGTCTTCCGCGCCATCCGAGACCTGGATTTGCGCGTCCCGCAAGACGTTCTGATCGTCGGCTGCGAAGGCAACGAGTTTATGGAATACTTCGATCCGCCGCTCAGCACCGTCGCCATGCCGTCCCGCGAATTGGTGCGACTTGCCTGGGATCTGCTGCAAAACCGAATGGAGCAGCCCGACTCTCCCACACAGGGCGTCACAGTCCCGCACCATTTCTACATCCGCGAATCCGCAATCGCCGTGAAATAAGCGACGCAAAATTCCCTGTTGACAAAAATCGACATTCAAGTTAGAATATGTTTGTTATCGATAACATTGTCATTTTGCAATGAGTAAATGTTCTGTTCTCGCCCTGAAAAGTATGTTTAGCCGTTCGAACATCGTACCGAACGACTGCCTAAGGAGAAAAATCGTGCAGAAAAAATTCGGATTTACTCTTATCGAGTTACTTGTTGTGATCGCTATTATCGCGATTCTTGCCGCGATCCTGTTCCCCGTGTTTGCCAAAGCCCGTGAGAAGGCCCGCCAGATCAGCTGCGCCTCCAATGAAAAACAGTTGGGTTTGGGATTAATGCAATACGTTCAGGATAACGATGAGTGCCTGCCCTATCGCAAGTTCAATGGCGTGCCCGCCATGGCGAATACGAACTGGAAAACCTACATCGAACCCTACGTCAAGTCGAAAGGCGTGTACGTTTGCCCCTCGAACGCATCCACTTCCACGGACAGCGACAACTCGCCTATTCCGCGAGGCTATGCCGTGAACACCTGGGATTTGGCGTTCTTTGTCGAGCCGTTCCAGCCCTTTGTCGACTGCGATCCGACTTTCTATTGCGTTTCCCCCACCAAGATTGCCGCGCTAACCCAGCCGGCTTCCACGGTCGGCGTCGTGGAGTTCAGTGGCGGGTTTGCGGACTATCACGTGACTTCGACGTTTTTGAACTTCTTCAACAGTCCTTCCTCGTGCCTGTTCGCCGGGCATACCGGGCGCGGCAACTTCCTCTTCCTGGACGGTCACGTGAAGGCCATGAAGCCGCTGCAAACCCTGGATGTACAGGACGGCGGCTCGGCCGACACCAACATGTGGACGAACGACGGCTCCAGCTTCACCAGCCACGGCGCATCGAGCGCCGACAGCAAGGGGTTCACGGACCTCAACTACTCGCAAACACTCGCCAAGTATCAGTAAGCCTTAGCGAGAACGCGGTTTTTATCGCGTTCTCGTCCTTCGTCCCACAGCTGGAAGCAATGGTCTAGTCAAGGGTAAACCAGCTGAAGCAGGTTGAGGATTAAGATGGGCCTTCGCCATATTCCTACAGTCTGCTTTAGCTGACTTCCCTCTGATTAGCCCACTGCTTCCAGCTGTGGGAGAGGAGGCCAGATCGAAGGAGATCTATTTTGATGCAGATCAGAAATCAAAAGCGTTTGCGGTTTAGTGCTTTTGTGTCAATTGCTGTTTTATCCGCTAGCCTTTGCCCGGAAGCAAATGCGGCCGCTCCGACCACCGCCGCCGGGTGGACGCAGCTCTTTCAAAACCAGAGCAGCATGACCTGGGATGGCTCGGATCAGGACTTCAGCTATCTCGCCAGTAGTGGCGTGACCTATTGGTCGTTTGGCGATACGGTGCTGGGAACGAACAATGCGAGCGGCGCCTTGAATGGCGGCTGGACGATGGTCGCCAACACCATTCTGACGGAAAAGAATGGCATGTTCGCCGCCGCAACCACTTCCTATCCCTCGATCCCCAACGCCGCCGACGGCAAGAGCTACTGGGCCGACGGCGTGTTTGAAGCGAACGGTTATCTGTACGCCGTCGCGCAAAAGCGAGATAACGCCGGCATTTGTTACGGCATGCAGTTCGCAAAGTTCCAAATGCAGCCGGGTGGGGCGCTCACGTTTGTTTCCATGATCGATACGCCCGCGACAGGAGTGGGAAGCGGTATTGGCCCCGCATACTCCCAGTTCAGCAACGATACCGTGGTTGCGGACGGATTTGTGTACGTCTATGGATCGTCGGATACGACGGATCAATACTCTCCCCGGCGGCAGCACGTGGCGCGTATTCCCATTGCCTCCGTGGACAGCAAAAGTGCTTGGACCTTCTGGAACGGCTCGGCGTGGGTGACGGGCGGCATGTCGCAATGTGCGTCCATTCTCGACGACGGCATTACGAGCGCCCATCGGATCGGCGGAAAGTGGGTGCTGATCCACAAGCCATTCGGCCCCTATAGCCCGGACGTCTACGCCGAGGTTGGCGACGCGCCGACCGGACCCTGGACGCGATACTTCCTGCTCTCCGATCCTAACGTCACGGGGCAGCCGGTCGGGCAAAACTACAAGACGTACTATCCCGAGCTTCACCCCGAAAAGGCTCTTGCTTCCGGCAAGCTGCTGCTCTCCATCTCTCATGCCGGCGACACCTGGAATGACGAGTTTGCCAACCCCGGTCTTTACAAGCCCCGCTTCTTTGAAATCTCCCTGCCGGGCGTCATCGCCACCGGTACGACGCATCAGCTTGCGCCGAAGAACGCCCTCGGCTCTCGTCTGGAGGAGTACGGGACCAGTCAAGCCAGCGGGACAGCGGTCGATCTCTGGGCGTCGAACAACAACGCCAACCAGAAATGGAAGTTCGATTGGGTCGGCCCCGACCTCTGGGAACTCACCCCACAGTCCGCGCCGGCGCTGCGCCTCACCGTACCGGGAGCGGCGAACGCCAATGGAGTCAAAACCCAGGTCTCCACGGCCAATGGCGCCAGCAGCCAGCGCTGGACCATCACCGGCCAGGGCGGCGGCTACGTCAGCCTGTTCCCGCAGTGCGCCCCTGGCAAAGCGCTGGACCTCGACGCTGGCAACAGCGCAAACGGAACGAAGATCCAGATTTGGGATTACTTCCCAGGATGGAACGAGCAGCTTTGGCAGGTTCAGTAGGATTAAGATCCCCCCGGCCCCCACTGGGGGTGCAGACC
>NZ_JBDSQY010000300.1:0-10808 GCF_039929585.1 Capsulimonas sp. | reverse complement strand
AATTTATCCTTGTCAAATCCCCAAAGATATCGAAGACTTTTCGGCACCGCTTCTAGCCGCGACTTCAGTCGCCGGGCACATTGTGCGTAACATCAGTAAAAGGACGTAATATGGAAATCACCGATGTGAATACGCTCTTTGGAGCGCATCCGTCCAAGCACCCGGACAGCACGGCGGAGACACTCGTCTCCACCATGCAGAGCAATCAAGTCGATTGGTGTCTCACGCTGTCATCCTGGGGACTGTTCTACAACGAGGCGGAAGGCAACGCCGAAACGCTGCGCGCCTGCCGCACGAACGACCATCTGATTCCGGTGGCGACGGTGAACCCGCGCGAGTACTGGGGGCAGGCGTCGGCGATCGAACGTCTTTTTCAGGAGCCGTTCGAGATGTTCCGCTTCTTTCCGCACGCGCAGGGCTGGCCGATCGACTTCGCGCCGTTTGAAGACGTTCTCGCGGTGCTCGCGAAGTCGGCGCGCACGGCGGTGATGGTGAGCGTCTCCGAGCCGGGCGACGCCACACAGCTGCTGCGCGTTCTCAAAGACTATCCGCATCCCGTCATTTTAGAAGGCGTGTCTTCCAATACGCTCTCGGAAGCCATTTCCGTAATGCGACGCAATGAGCGCATCTATCTAGAAACGCACGCGCTATCAGTCCCGGACGCACTGCTGCTGCTGAGCGAAACGGTCGGCATTCGGCGGGTGCTGTTCGGTTCGGATGCTCCGGGGCTGTCTCTGGGCGCGGCGTTGCGTTATGTCCGCGGCTCGGGATTGTCCGAAGCCGATCAAAACGCCGTGCTCGGCGGCAACGCCCAGGCGATCTGGCAGAGCGGGGAAGGGGCGTAACCAATGGACTATTTTGACGCACATGCATATCTGGCGGACACCGCTTTGTCCAGCGCCATGGCGGCGCCCGACAGGGTTGCGGCGACCTTCGCGAAGAGTGGGATTACCGGCGCGGCGCTGATCTCCGGGCTGGCGGCGAGCTGCGACTTTATCACCGGCAACGCACGCCTGCGCCAGATCCTGAACCCCGCAGCCGGGCTCTATGGCTATGTCACTTTGAACGCGGGATATCCCGACGAATCTCAGGAAGAGCAGCGCAAGCATTTGGGGCGGCGCGAGTTTGTCGCCAGCGTTCTGTTCGGGCATGACGATTATCCCGTCACTCTGAGCGACAGCCGCGAGATTTTAAACGCCCAGCGGCGATACACCAAGCCGATGGCGATCCACGCCCCGAACGCCGCCGCCGTGCACGCGGCGCGGGAGATTGCCGCGGAGTTTCCGTCGATGAAGTTCGTGCTGCTCGGCATGGGCGGCGATTCCTGGCACGCCGCCGTGGCGGCCGCCAAGCAGAACCTCAACATCTACCTGGAAATCTCCGGCAGTATGGACGCCGACAAGATCACGCAGGCGGCGGCGGCGCTGACGCCGCGCAAGCTGCTTTTCGGCAGCGGCCTGCCCTATAGCGATCCACAGCTGACGATCGGTCTGGTCAACGACGCTTCGGCGCTGACCACCGCCGACCGCACCCGCATCTTCTCACAGAACTCCGTGTTGCTATTCAATGCCCAAAACGACAGCGAGTAACGCGGGCGCAGCGCCCGAATTGACCCCAGACGCCGCTTCCGACCGCAAGGAGCGGCGTCTTGTCGGCGCAATGATCGCCGTTACATTATTCCTTACCAGCTTTTCCGCGCTTCTCGGTTACGCGATCGTTCCTCCGGGAATGCAGTTCGTGGGGACAGCGTATAATATCGACGATTACAATGTCTATCTGTCCTGGCTGCGTCAGACCACGGACGGCTTGTTCTTCCAGCACAATCTTTTTACAACGGAGCCGCAGCCGAGTTTACTATTCAGTTTTCTCTTCTCAGCAATGGGTTTGGCGGTGCGCATCACGCATTTGCCGTCGGCCATCGTACTGCATCTGACGCGCATCGCCGGCGGCTTGGGCCTGCTCTGGCTGGCGTATCGGTTCATGGTCCTATGCTTTCCCAAAGACCGCGCCGCGCGTCTGACGTCTCTGGGTCTGCTTTGCTTCAGCAGTGGCTTTGGCTGGACCCAATGGTCGCAGTGGAGTGACAAGAACCCATCCAGCGCGCCGATCGACGCCTTTCAGCCCGAAGCTTACACGTTTCTGAGCATCTACCTGACGCCGCTTTTCGCTGTCGCCACGCTGCTGATCCTGGGAACGCTGTACAGCTTGCTGCTTTCCTTCCGGACGGGCAAAATGCGCTACGCAAGCCTCGCGGGGCTTTGTGGGTTTCTACTGGGCAATATCCATTCATACGATGTGTTTCACGTCGCGGCGGCCTGGGGATTGTTTCTCACCGCCTGGACGATTTGGAAGCGCGGACGCAACGTCGCGCGTGTGTGGGTGCACGCCATCTGGGCGCTTGCCCTGACGATGCCGACGACGCTGTACATCTACTACATCTATCGCACGAACGCCGTGTTTAAAGAGCGAGCCAATACCCCGACGCTTTCGCCGGCGCTCTGGCATTATATCCTCGGCTACGGCTTTGTCTTTCTGCTGGCCATTTGCGCGTTTGTCTTGATCGGGCGGCGTTATAAGCAGTGGAAAGCGGCGTCTGTCGATTCTTCGGAGGTATCGGGGACGCGGGACGCCGATGGGACGATCGGCGGCTGGGCGACCGGCTCGACGTTCCTGTTTGTCGCGAGCTGGGCAGTCGCGGGACTCTGCGTGATCTACTTGCCCTTTGGCTTTCAGCGCAAGATGCTGATGGGTGAGCATATTCCCCTGTGCCTGCTGGCGGGGTGGGCGGCGTCGACGCTTACACGCAGTCTTGCCCCACGCGTGCGTTCTGCGGCTTTGAGCGCGCTGGTGCTGCTGACATTCCCGTCGAACGCGTTATTTTTGGTGCGCGACGCCAACCACTTGCTGAACAATCGCTCGGAAACCTCCGCGCTTCCGTTCCTCAGCGCCAATTATGTTTCGTCTGTCGAATGGCTGAACAAGAACACGCCCAAGGGCGCCGCGATTGTGATGTCTCCCATTGATGACTTCAATAATCCCGGCGCATTGTACGTTCCAGGAATGACTGGACATGCTGTCTGGGCGGGGCACTGGTCCGAGACGCCGCAATACGGCGACCGCATTCAAGAATACCGGCGCTTCTCCGATTCCGAGACCTCCGATGATGAGCGTCGCGCGTTTCTGCGGGATACCCATGCACAGTATTTCGTCTTTTCCCGAGCGCTCGCCAAAGCGACGTACACCTCGCGCGCCGGTCAAACGCATACCTTTTCGGACTTTGCCGCCAGTCCCCCTCCCTACCTGATTCCGGTGAATGCAAACGATGGTTATGTGGTCTTCCAGATTGACCTCGCAAAATAAACTACATTTGTCGGCACGGCTTGCGAACGATGGCCATTTTGGGCTATAATAATCCGTTATGACCGATGAAATTTTAACTGGACGCGGCGGCTACACCGTATTGACCTGGGGCTGCCAGATGAACGAGGACGACTCGACTCAAATGGCGCTGATGCTGGAGTCGCAAGGGTATACACGCGCGGAGCGCGTGGAAGACTCGGCGGTGATCCTGCTCAACACTTGTTCGGTGCGCGCCAAGCCCGAACGCAAGGTTTACAGCAAGCTTGGCGAACTGCGCGAGCTCAAAGTGGCGAACCCGGATCTGGTGATCGGCGTGTGCGGCTGTATGGCGCAGAAAGAAGCGCCGGAGATCCGCCGCCGCGCGCCGTATGTGGATCTGGTGGTCGGCACGGGACAGATCGACCGTATTCCCGCCCTGGTGGACCGCGTGCGCGATGAGCGAATGCCCATCATCGCCACGGACCTTCCGGACCGCAAGGACCGCCACGACAAACCGACCCCCATTCGCATGATGGGCGGGACGGAGCCTAAGCTCAAGACATTCGTCTCCATCTCCTACGGCTGCGACAAGTTCTGCACCTTCTGCATCGTGCCGATCACGCGCGGCAAGGAGCGCTCGCGCCCGGCCGACGATATCGTGCTGGAAGTGGAGCGGCTGGCGTCGCTGGGCACGCAGCAGGTGACCTTGCTTGGCCAAACGGTCAATTCCTACGGCAAATTTTTAGACGAACCCTGTTCGTTCGCGCACCTTCTGGAGCGGCTGAACGCCATTGAGGGAATCGAGCGAATTCGCTACACCTCGCCGTACCCCAAAGACTTCAATGACGATGTGATCCATGCGATCGCGACCCTGCCCAAGGTCTGCGAACAGGTCCACATGCCCGTACAGGTCGGCGACGACGAATTGCTGAAGCGCATGCATCGGGGCTACACGCTGGAGCAGTATCGCACCATTGTGACCAAGCTGCGCGCCGCCGCTCCGGATGTCGCGCTGACCACGGACCTCATGCTCGGCTTCCCCGGCGAAACGCACGAGCAGTATCTGAACACGATGGACTTTGTGCGCGAAATGCGCTTTGACTCGGCGTTCATGTTCGCCTACTCGCCGCGCGAGGGCACCAAGGCCGCCGTCTACGAAGATCAGATCCCCGAGACGGTCAAAATGGAGCGCCTGAGCGCGCTGATCGCGCTGCAAAACGAGATCACCGTAGAGATTAACCACAGCCAGGTCGGCAATGTCTATGAAGTGCTCGTGGAGCGCCGCAGCCCGAAGGATCCGAACAAGTGGACGGGACTGAACCGGCAGGGGAAAACGATCAACTTCCCCGCAGGCCGCGACCTCGTAGGGCAGATAGTGCAGGTGCGGGCCGTGAAAGCGCATCTTTGGGGTTTTACGGGCGAAATGCTGCCCGCGCGCGAAGAGCGCGGAATTGCGCTGACGATGGCGGCCGCGTGATCGGGCGCGCCGGATTAAGGATAACCGTTGGACCAAGGTAAGAAGAAGATAGCGAAGCGTGTGAGCATCGGCTTGCTGCTGGTTGTTTGCGTGTTGGTCGTATTCGGACTTGGCTTCTTAAAGCGTATTCTCACAGCGAGTAAAAATGAGCATACCGGATCGGGTACGTCCACCAGTATTGGCGACACGATCAAGCAGGCTACGGACCTTGCGTTCAATCCCACGGCCGGATTTCCCGGTCAGGATCGCGTCAACATCCTATGCATGGGGATCGATGACAACTGGACCGACACCGACCAGGTCTACACGAAAGATGCGCGTACGGATACGCTGTTTATCCTGAGCCTCGATCTGATCAACCATAAAATTTCCATGCTTTCAATTCCGCGCGACACCTACGCGCATATTGCCGGCACGAGCCACAGTTTTAAAATCAATTCCGCATACCAGACCGGCGGTCCAGAGCGCGCCGTGCAGACGGTGCAGGAGCTTTTGGGCGTGCACGCCGATCATTACATGGTCCTCAATATCGACGCCACAAAAAAAATGGTGGATGCGCTGGGCGGCGTAGATGTCAATGTCGAGCATGAGATGCATTATCACGACGCCTGGGGCCACCTTAGCATTGATTTGATGCCGGGTGAGCAGCATCTGGACGGCGCTCAGGCTGTCGGCTTCGCCCGATATCGCCATCCCGACGCCGGCAAAAAAGGATCGCCCGAGGACGGCGATGATCGCCGGATGTACCGCCAGCATGTGCTGCTCAAAGGAATGATCGGCAAGGCGAAGAACCTTGCCAACGTAACGCAGGCGCCGCATTTGATTGATGTCGGCATGTCGTCGATCCGAACAGATCTGACGCGCGGCCAGCTCTACGATTTGGCGGCGATCTTCAAAGGCGTGCAGCCCGACGACATCAAGACCGCTTCAATTCCTGGCGAGGACTTCCGGGGGCCAGATGGCGCCTGGTTCTTTCGGCCGGATGCGCCGAAGTCATCCGCCTATGTCGATTGGCTGATCAAAGGGGATGAAACGGCCATTCGCCGCCTGACGCCCATCGTGGTCAAGAACGGGACCGACATCAACGGTCTGGCCCAGCGCGCTGTGCGGCAGCTGATCGCTTACGGTTACACGGATGTCCGAAACGGCGGCACGACTCGAAAGATCGCCGCTCCCGTCGTCCCAGCGGGAACGCCCGAGTCCGAGACCTCCATGACAGGAACCGCTACGCCGCCCGTAACAGCGACCGCCAAGCCAGCTGTCTATGAGGTGACGGAGCTTCTCGATAGCGGCGTCCCCAGTCCGGATGTGGTGCGGGATATCCTTACCGGCATGCAGATGATGAACGCTCAGGTTCTGCGCCGTCCCAACAAGCCTAACCATCTTGGCTGGACGCCTCCCGTAAACGTGACGGTCGTTCTCGGCAAGGATTACGCCGACGCGAACCCGGAGGCGGCTCCGGATGCGGGGACAACGACGGGTGAGACGGGATCTTCGTCGGAATAGAATCTCAAACCCACATCTTCCCGATGTGGGATGCTTTTTGACACGGTGCGGCCCTGTACCTCAGTACAGGGTCAGATTTCGGTGCGTTATCTTCCATGGCAATCGACCACTCCAAACTTAGTCCCATGCTCCGCCAATATTTCGAGTTCAAGGCCGAGCGTCCCGATGTCGTGCTGCTCATGCGAGTGGGCGACTTCTTCGAGGCTTACGGCGAGGACGCCGAGACGATGGCGCGGGAGCTGGAAATCACGCTCACCGGCCGTGAGGACAAAAGCTCGACAACGCGCATCCCCATGGCGGGCGTGCCGCACCATGCGCTGGAGCGATATATGGTGCGTCTGATCGCCAAAGGCTTCAAAGTCGCCGTCTGCGATCAGGTCGAGGACCCGAAGCTTGCGAAGGGGCTGGTCAAGCGCCGCGTCACGCGCGTCATGACTCCCGGCACTGTGGTCGAAGACTCGATGCTGGACTCCAAGACCAATAACTATCTGGTTGCCGTAGTTACAGGCGAGAAGACGCCGAGCGGGGTTGGCGTAGTCGATGTCTCGACGGGCGAGTTTCTGGTCACGGAAGTTCCCTGCGACAGCGACATGCAGAAGATCGTGGAAGAGGTCATGCGGCTGCGTCCGGCTGAGTGCCTGCTCAGGCCTGGCATGGATGATCTCGCCGATGCGATCCGAGCCGCCTCGCGCGCCCTGGTGACATTTCAGGAGCCGTCCGATCCCCGCAAGTCGTCGCGGCAAAAGCTGCTCGATCACTTCGGCACGCCGTCCTTGCGCGGCTACGGCGTAGACACGATGACGGCGGGCCTTGACGCCGCAGCGCTGCTCTTAGACTATCTCAAGCAAACCCACCAATCATCCATCAGCCATATCCGCACGCTCGCCACTTACAGCACCGACAACTACATGGTGCTCGATGCCGCCGCGCGCCGGAACCTGGAGCTAACGCACTCGCTCGCTGACGGAGCGCGCAGCAAAAGCCTCGTTTCTATTCTGGATCGCACCGTGACGCCGATGGGCGCCCGCCTGCTGCGCAAGTGGTTCGATCAGCCGCTGCTCGCCTTGGATAAGATCCAGAACCGTCAGAACGCCGTTGCCGAAATGGCCGCCGATTCGCTGCTGCGCGGCGATATGCGCGACGCTCTCAAACGTATCTCCGATCTGGAGCGTCTGATGGCGCGCATTTGCAGCGGTATGGCGAACGCGCGCGACTTAATTGCGCTTAAGCTCTCACTCCAGGCGTTCCCCGAAATTGAAGCGGCGCTGGAGCGCGCGCCCGAAGGCGGCGCGCTCGCGCCGCTGCGCGCGGCCCTCGCGGCGTCGCCCGTCGAACTGCTGACCCTGCTGGAAAACACAGTCGCCGAAGAACCGCCGCTGCTGCTGCGCGAAGGCGGTCTGATCCGTGGCGGCTGCAATGAAGAATTGGACGCGCTGCGCGACCTGCGCTCCGGCGGCAAGGGTTTCATCGCCAAGATCGAAGAAGAGGAGCGCGAGCGGACAGGGATCAAAAACCTCAAGATCGGGTTCAACAATGTCTTCGGCTACTTCATCGAGATCAGTAAGGCGAACGGCCATGTTGCCGTCCCATCGGAGTACCATCGCAAGCAGACAACGGCGAACGCCGAGCGCTATATCACGCCGACGCTGAAAGAATATGAAGCGCAGGTGCTGGGCGCGGAGGAAAAGATCGTCGAGTTGGAGTACCGTCTTTTCTGTGAGCTGCGCGACGAGATCGCCGAACGCTTCTCCGGGATCGTGCTGAAGCTCGCGACGACAATCGCGCGTCTAGATGTCTTTGGCGGTCTCGCGGAAGTTGCCCTCCAGCATCGATTTGTCCGTCCCGACGTGCACGATGGCGATACGCTGGAAATTCGCGCTGGCCGGCATCCCGTCGTCGAAAGCCTGCAAAGCGGCAACTTGTTTGTACCGAACGACACGTACCTGGATACCGACGAAACGCGCCTGCACATCATCACCGGCCCGAACTCGGCCGGAAAGAGCACCTATCTGCGTCAAGTCGCCTTAATCGTCCTGCTCGCCCAGATCGGTTCGTTCGTCCCCGCCGACAGCGCATCCGTGGGCTTAGTCGACCGGATCTTCACCCGCGTCGGCGCGCACGACGATTTGGCGAGCGGCCAATCGACGTTTATGGTGGAAATGAACGAGACGGCGAATATTCTGAACAACGCCACGGCGCGCAGTCTGGTCATCCTGGACGAAGTGGGGCGGGGGACGAGCACCTTCGACGGCATGGCGATCGCCTGGTCCGTCGCCGAGTACCTTCACGCGATCGGCGCCAAGACGCTATTCGCCACGCACTACCACCATTTGAACGAGTTGGAGAAGCTGCACCCGGGCGTCAAGAACTTCCGGGTGGCGGTGAAGGAGCAGGGGGATCATATCGTCTGGCTGCGCAAGATCATGCCGGGCGGTACGGATAAGAGCTATGGCATCCAGGTCGCGCGTCTCGCGGGCGTTCCCGAAACGGTGCTGCTGCGCGCAAGCGACGTATTGAAGACCCTGGAAGCAACGAACCGGGGCGAGAGCGCGAAGGGCGTCGGTCAAAAGATCGCCGACAACACCAAGAAGCTGCAATTGACCTTATTCGAAGCGGAGCGCCATCCCGTGATGGACGAACTCGCCGCCATCGACACAAGTACGCTGTCGCCCATTGAGGCGCTGACAAAGATCTACGAACTGCAGCGTAAGCTGCAAGCGCCGGGGTGGGTAGAACGAGGCGGTTGAACGTTCAGAATAGATAGAATCGCAACAATAACCGACGGGAGACGCGAACACCATGAGTGAATGGACAACGACGCCGCTGCGCGTGCAGGATGAACTGATCGAGCAGCCGAGCTGGGGCGGGCGATATATTATCGATCTGAAGGGCCTCTCAGATGCGCCTGAATGGATCGGCAAGAAGGTCGGTCAGTCGTATGAGATGGCGAAGACCTCCACGTTGATCGACCCCAAGACCGGCGACATGCGACCGCTCCAAGATTTGATCGTGGAAGACGCCGCCGGGCTGCTCGGCCAGACCGTCGTGGACAAGTTCGGTACGGATTTGTCGCTGCTCATCAAGCTGACCCAGGCGAAGGGCAACTCCTTCCAGGTCCATCTCTCCGGCGACGGCTCGCTCAAGCACTGGAAGCCCAAGCCCGAAGCGTGGTTCTACCTCGGACCCGGTCTGTTCACCTTCGGCCTCAAGAAAGGCACCTCGTTTGAAGCCTTCTCACGCGTACTGAACACCATTGACGACGAAATGCAGCGACTGAGCCAGGAAATCAAATCCGGACGCCGCACCGTCGAGGACGCCCGCGCGCAGGCCAAGCAGCGCATCCAGTCACTTGACCCTTACGCCTATATCAATGTGATCGAAGCCAAGACCGACGACATTGTCGACCTGACCGCCGGCGGCATCCACCATTCGTGGGAAGAGGACAACGCGCGCTTCCCCGAAGGCAACTTAGTCTACGAAGTTCAAGTCGATGTGCAGGACGAATACTGCTCGATGCGTGGCTTCGACAAAGGCAAGTTCCTGGACGACGGCGGCCTGCGCCCCACGCACGTCCACGACTACCTTGCGACGATCAACCCGGACGATTACCACAACGACCTCGCACACCACATCCGCCAGCCGCAGACGCTTTTCGAGACTGACGGACTGAAGGCCGAGGCGCTCTTCCGAACGCCATACTTCGACCTGGACCGCCTGACGATCGCCGCCGGAGCCACCTCGGAGCAATCCCTTGCGCTGGGCTTCCATCACCTGTTCATCTTCCAGGGTGAAGTCAAGATCGGGGAGCTAACGCTGACGCAGGGCCAGTCATACTTCATTCCGGCGGGGCTGGGGGAGTATGCGATTGCCGCCACAACCGACGCCCTGGTGCTGAAGACTTATTTGCCGGTGTAATCCCTATTCCCCCGCGCATTAGCGCGCCTCCCCTTTTTCCCAACAAGCTGCTTCGCAGGGTAAAAGGGGAGCAAATCATTACAGCCCATTCACTCTTGATTGTGTCAGGAGAGAATGGGCTGCGTTTTTTTGCGGCTACGTGACGAGTGAATGGACGGCGGTTATCAGCACCCCTTTTACCCTGCGAAGCAGCTTGTTGGGAAAAAGGGGAAAGCGCGCTAAAGCGCCGGGGGAATAGGGATTAACGGAATAGAGCCTACGCCCCCACCGCTAGCGCGCCGACTTTCTCTTGTGTCGCCTCGTCCCGGCTCAACTCGCCCGCAACTCGTCCCTGATTGATGACGAGAATGCGATCCGCCATTCCCAGAACCTCGGGAAGCTCGGAGGAGATCATCAATATTCCAATACCCTGTGCGGCGAGCTCGTTGATCAATTGGTAGATTTCGACCTTGGCGCCGACGTCAATGCCTCGGGTCGGTTCGTCCAGGATCAGCAGTTTGGTGTTGCGGAACAGCCACTTTGCGAGGACGACCTTTTGCTGGTTGCCGCCGCTGAGGTTGCCGACACGCTG
>NZ_JBDSQY010000299.1:0-3420 GCF_039929585.1 Capsulimonas sp. | reverse complement strand
GGGCAATAGCGGCGAAGGTAAACTGCGTCAGAAGCGCCAGCGTAGCGAGCAGTCCGCTGAGAATCCCCAGCGCCAGCCCTCGGCGCGGAGAGATGTCGCCATTGTTGACGACGACTTTGCCGTTTTTGTCGCAGGAGATCAGCGCGACGCGGCCGCTGCACTTGCGCCGGATCTCCGTGAAGACCGACGCGGCTGCGTCCGGGTCCTGATAGAAGCCTGCGGCGGTCACTTTGTCTGGCATGCGAATGTATCGATTCCTTTAGTTGTGGGGCGGAGGGTTGCGGCTCGGACGCTTGGATACTGTTTGTTAACCAAGATTGTCCTGGAACCATCTTCCCGACTTGGCTCGTTTATGTTACAATACGCCACGGGGTTGGTCCCCGCGCGATTTGTATGGATTCAGAGGAGATCTGCATGACGACTACCCATGGATTTGAGCTGCTGCGTGAAGCAGAGGCGCCGGAGCTGAAGAGCAAGGTGCGCTTGTACCGCCATGTCAAGACAGGCGCTGAACTGCTCTCGATCATCAATGAGGACGATAATAAGGCGTTTGCGGTCACATTCCGGACCCCGCCGGCGGATTCTACCGGCATCGCTCATATCTTAGAGCATTCGGTGCTGTGCGGGTCGCGGAAGTATCCGCTGAAGGAGCCGTTCATCGAACTCGTCAAGGGATCGCTGAAGACTTTTTTGAATGCGTTCACGGGATCCGCAGAAACATACTACCCAGTCGCGAGCGTCAATACACGCGATTTCTACAATTTGGTGGATGTCTACTTCGACGCCGTCTTCCATCCCAGGCTCACGGAGCACATCTTTCAGCAGGAAGGATGGCACTATGAACTGACCAGCCCCGACGAGCCGCTGATCTACAAAGGCATCGTTTTTAACGAAATGAAAGGCGCCTACGGCTCCCCGGACACCGTGCTTTACGACGCCGCCGAGCGCTCGCTTTTCCCCGACCACGTCTATGGCGTCTCTGCCGGCGGTGATCCCAAAGTGATCCCCGATCTGACTTACGAAGGCTTGAAGTCCTTCCATGAGAAGTACTATCACCCGTCGAACGCCCGCATCTGGTTCTGGGGCGACGACGAACCCGATGAGCGTCTGCGCCTATCCAACGAATATCTGAGCGAGTTCGAGGCGCGCCCTGTCGATTCGCTCGTGCCGGCCCTCCCGCGCTGGACCGAGCCGCGTCGCCTGACCCAGCCCTACGCTGTGGGCGTGGGCGCCGACGAGGCAGGCCAGGGCATGCTCTCGATCAACTGGGTGCTTACCGATGACGCCGTGGACTTTGAAGTGGACCTGGCGCTGGATATTTTGAAGCATATCCTGACCGGCACGGCGGCCGCGCCGCTGCGCAAGGCGATGCTGGAGTCGCGATTGGTGGAGGATCTTGGCGCCGGCGTTTCCGACGGCCGCCAGCGCGCATGGCGCACCGGCTTCAAGGGCGTGGACCCGGCGAACGCCGACCAGGTCGAGGCGCTGATGCTGGACACGCTGCGCAAGCTCGCCGACGAAGGGATCGATCCCGACGCCGTCGAAGCGGCGATGAACACGGCGGAGTTTAGTCTGCGCGAACTCAACACCGGCGGCTTTCCGCGCGGACTGATGGTGCTGTTCTACGCCATGAGCAGCTGGCTCTATGGCCGCGACCCGATCGCGCCGCTCCAGTTCGAAACGCCGCTGACGGCGATCAAAGAAGGCGTGGCGAAGGGCGGCTACTTCGAGAATCTGATCCGGGAGTACTTCCTGGACAACCCGCATCGCACGACCATCGTCTACACGCCCGATCCGGGCCTTGCCGAACGCGAAGCCGCCGCCGAGCGCGCGAAGCTGGAGACGATCAAGGCGTCGCTGTCCACCGAAGAGCTCACCGCGATCGTTGACGAGACGAAGTATCTTCAGCAGCTCCAGCAGACCCCCGATACGGAAGAGCAGCTGGCGACCCTGCCGCGCCTGACCATCGCCGATCTCGATCCGAAGGTGAAGATCGTGCCGACTGATGTCCAGACCGTTTTCGGCGTTCCGGTCTACCACCACGATCTCTTCACCAACGGCATCGTCTATGTCGATCTCGGGTTCGATCTGAAGGTTCTGCGGCAGGAACTGCTGTCGTACCTGCCCTTGTTCGGCCGCTCGCTGCTGGAAATGGGCACGGAGAAGGAAGATTTCGTCCAATTGACCCAGCGCATCGGCCGTAAGACCGGCGGCGTTTCGCAGCAGCTCTTTACCAGCTCCCTGCGCAGCGCCGAAGGCTCCGCCGCACGCCTCTGGGTGCGGGCGAAGGCCACACCGACGCAGGCTCCGGATTTGACGGCGATCTTGGAAGACATCCTGCTGTATGTGAAGCTGGATAACCAGGACCGGTTCCGCCAGATGGCGACCGAGGAGAAGGTGCGGCTGGAAGCGGCTGTCGCCTCCAGCGGCCACGGCTTCGCGGGCCGCCGCCTCGCGGCGCGCTTCAGTGAATCGGGATGGCTGGGCGAGCAGATCTCGGGGATCACCTATCTTTTCTTTATCCGGCAATTGCTGGAGAAGATCGACAGCGACTGGCCGAGTGTGCTGGCGTCGTTGGAAGAGATCCGAAGCACGGTCCTGCGCCGCAGCCTCGCGGTGGCGAACGTCACGCTGGACGCCGCCAACTACGCCGCGTTCAAGCCCAGCCTTGAGGAACTCGCACAGGCGCTGCCGGACGGCGAAGCGCCCGCGCCCGCCGAGTGGGATCTGGTGGCGGAGTGCCTTCCCGAAGCGTTCACCGTGCCGGGGCAGGTGAACTACGTGGCGAAAGCCGCGCGCCTGACGGATTTCGGCTACGAGCCGTCGGGTTCAGCGAACGTCATCACCAACTTCCTGCGCACGAGCTGGCTCTGGGAAAAGGTCCGCGTCGAAGGTGGCGCGTACGGCGGCATGTGCGGCTTCGATTCGCTCTCCGGTGTTTTCAGCTTCCTGTCGTACCGAGACCCGAACTTGATCAAGACCCTGGAGAACTACGACGGCAGCGCCGACTTCCTAGAGAACCTCACTCTGAGCGACGCCGAGCTGACCCGCAACATCATCGGCACGATCAGCGACCTGGACAGCTACCAGCTGCCCGACGCCAAGGGCTTCAGCGCCACCGCCCGCGCCCTGATCGGCGAGACCGACGACCTGCGCCAGAAGCGCCGCGATCAGGTCCTTGCGACCACCCTCGCCGACTTCCAGGCGTTCGGCAAGGTGCTGGAATCGCTGAACGAATCGGGACAGGTCGCCATTGTGGGTTCGCCCGAAGCGATTGTCGCCGCCAACAACGAGATGGGCGGCTACTGGGTGCGCACGACGAAGGTGCTGTAAGGCGCTGTTTCTACTAGGTTTCGGCCCCTCCGCCCCATCCTGGGGGACTCGAATGCGACGAACGCGTTTTCCGAGTTCCCCAGGATG
>NZ_JBDSQY010000298.1:0-10849 GCF_039929585.1 Capsulimonas sp. | reverse complement strand
GGCATAAACTGCAGAATATCGATCGGCGGGTCATCTATGCGCTGCTGCTGCTGAGCATCATCATCCCGCTGTTCATTCCCAAACTCACCATTCCAGGCGTCCCAAGTCAGCAATCGAAGGATTTCTACAGTACGGTTGAAACAATCTCCAAGACCGACCCGGATAAGATCGTGATCATTTCGGGCATGTGGTCTTCGGGAACGCGCGGCGAGAACAAGTGGCAGACCCAGGCGATCATCACACACTTGATGATGCGCCGCGTTCACTTCGCGATCCTTTCGTTCGACGCCCAGAACAACGACCTCACGCAGCAGATCGCCGAAAAGGTCGCACGCAAGTACAACTACAAGTACGGAGAAGACTATATCAATTGGGGATTCCGTCCCAGTTCCGTCTTTGTGCCGACGCTCAAAGGAATCGTTTCTAATATCCCGGGCACCATCAAGAAGGACTGGCACGGTCAGCCGCTTGAGACATTCCCCGTCATGAAGGGGATCAAGACGGTCAAGGATGTGAAAGCCATCATCGATATCACTCCTGTCTCGAGCGTGGGAACATGGATCGGTCTCGTGCAGGGCGTCAATAATACTCCCCTGCTGTACGCCCCTACCGCCGTTATGGCTCCGGAATCTTATCCTTACCTGGATTCGCATCAGATCTCCGGTCTGCTGACCGGCGTGAAGGGTGCGGGCGATTATGAGGAACTGACGGGAGTGAAGGCGTTCGCGACACGCGGCGCCGGCGCGCTGTCGCTGGTGTATGCGCTGATCATCTTCTTGGTCATTATCGGGAACATCGGCTATCAGCAAGGCCGCGCCCATGCACGGAGGATGGAAGAGTAATGTCCTCGACGCTTCAGCATATTTTCAGTCCCATCGTGCTTTTCGGAGCGCTCTGTACGATTGCAATTCTCTCTTTGGTCTTCAAAGAGAACAAGTTCTACCGCTTGTTTGAGCACATCTTCTTGGGATTGGCGCTTGGGTACGAAGTGCAGCAGACCTGGACCCGTGTCTTAAAGCCGCAATTCTGGGATCCGATGATGGTCGACGGGCAATGGGCGTGGATCATGACCGTCCCCGTCGGCTTGATGTTCTATGGCATTTACACCCAGCGCTTCGCCTGGATGAGCCGCTTGCTCTTCGGTATCTTCTTCGGTTTGGCCGCAGGCACGGTATTTCAGGATTTCTGCCAGGGCTTCATGCCGCAGGTGTCCAAGTCGTTCAAGCCGCTCGTTCCGCCGCATCCTGCGGCGGGCGTTGCTCACTCCACGCTGCACGATGTTTCGTTCGTGCTAAACAACGCCCTGTTCATGGTGATCCTGGTGTCGGTGGTGGTGTACTTCTTCTTTGCGTTCGAGCAAAAAAATAAGGCTGTCCAGGGGACAGCCCGCTTTGGCCGATTCGTTCTGATGTTTGCCTTTGGCGGCATCTTCGGTTCAACGATCATGACACGCATGGCGCTGCTAATCGACCGAATGTATTTCCTATTCGTCGAGTGGCTGCGGCTCGCGCCGCCATAGAGACTTACTTTAAGCTCAGACGCCGAGCTCATTGGGCGGAAAGTGCTGCGCTTTGAGCTTGGCTTCGCGCAGCGCCGCGCGGTCATCCCGCTCCGCCATGATACGCCGCCACCAGCCGCTGATGCGCGCGGTGAGGGCCTGCGTCGAACGCCGCTGGGAGACGACGCCGAAGTCTCCCAGCGGCGCGTGGCGGTTCATGCCAATGTGCTGGGGCTCCACGCGCTCGAACTGGTCGTAAAGACGCTCCCAGGCGAGATGGATCATCGCCGGATCGTTGTCGAAAGCGCCGCGCCATCCACAAGTAAAGCAGTCGCTGTTTTTCATGTGGTTCAGCGCGCCGCACAGACAGCAGAGTTTGACATCCTTTTCCGTCACCTGCGGGCTGGAACCGCCCGTATTCCAAAGCATGCTCATCGTTCGACCTCTCTAAGAAGAGAACGCGCCCTACTTCGGGCAGGTTCCACATGATCTTTCTATACCCGGATTGAGTCCAAAAGTACCGGAACATACGGGTTGCCTACAAAAAAAATTATCGTCCGCTCGTCCGATTCTCTCTAGGGCTATTTTCAAGGATTTTTCTCTTTTTTTCGTTCTTTCTCCTGCTTCCGCTCGTTTCCGTCTCGCAGAACAACCGTTTCAGATGGTAAATACTTGTCTTGACACAGCGTCAGATTTTCAAGTATACTGTTGCGAGTTTCTTCCGCCCAGTCGACCTTCCGAAGCTCGCTCTCATGTTTGAAAGTCTGACAGATAAATTACAGGGCGTTTTCAAACGTCTCCGCGGCAAATCATCGCTCAGCGAGCAAGACGTAAGCGACGCTATGCGGGAAGTGCGTCTCGTTCTTCTGGAAGCGGACGTCAACTTCAAGGTCGTGAAGGATTTCACGGCGCGCGTCCGGGAACGGGCCGTAGGCGAGCAGATCCTGGAAGGACTGAACGCCCCGCAGCAAGTCGTCAAAATCGTCAGTGAAGAGCTTACGGCGCTGCTCGGTGGTGAGCAAGCGCCTTTGACGTTCTCACATCAATCGCCAACAGTGATCATGTTGTGCGGATTGCAGGGAGCCGGTAAGACGACGCACGCAGGCAAGCTGGCCCATATGCTGCGCAAGCAGGGACGCAATCCCCTACTAGCGGCAGGCGACATTTATCGGCCCGCTGCGATCAAGCAGCTGGAAGTCGTCGGCGAGCAGGTCAAAACACCCGTCTTCACGATGGGGGACCAAGTGGATCCCGCGCAGATCGCGAAGGCCGCCGTCGATTGGGCGCAGCGCCATGGCAACGATGTCGTGATCGTCGACACCGCCGGACGTCTGCAAATCGACGAAGCTCTGATGGATGAGCTGAAGCGCGTCAAGGCGACGGTTCGGCCCCATGAGATTTTGCTCGTCGTGGACGCCATGACGGGCCAGGAAGCCGTCAACGTCGCGAAGGGTTTTAATGACGCGCTGGAGATCGACGGCGTCATCCTGACGAAGCTCGACGGTGATGCTCGCGGCGGCGCCGCCCTCTCCGTCAAAACCGTTGTCGGTAAGCCTATTAAGTTCGTCGGCGTCGGCGAGAAGATGGACGCGCTCGAAATCTTCTATCCGGATCGCATGGTTTCGCGCATTCTAGGAATGGGTGATGTCATGACACTGATCGAGCGCGCGGAAGCCGCGATCGATCAGCAAAAGGCTGCGGAGTTCGAAAAGAAGCTGCGCGCCAACAAATTTGATTTCGAGGACTACCTCGAGCAGATGCAGCAGATGCGCAAACTGGGGCCGCTGGATCAGATCCTAGGAATGATCCCGGGACTGAGCGGCGCCATCAAACCGCAGGGCATGGAGATGAACGAAAAACATCTCGGCCAAGTGGAGGCGATCATTCGCTCCATGACGTCTCACGAACGGCGTGAGCCCAGTTTGATCAATGGAAGCCGGCGGCGGCGTATTGCGGCGGGCAGCGGAACATCGATTCAAGATGTGAACCGATTGCTCACGCAGTTCGAGCAGATGAAGAAGCTCATGCGCGGCCTGACGGGAAAAGATCTCGGCGCAATGCCCGGGATGCCGGGAATGCCCGGTCAGGCCGGCAAGCATGCCGGCAGTAACAAAAAGAGCAAGCGAAAGTCCAATTCGCCCTTTAAATTTCCGTTTGGACGCCGTTAGCTCCGTTATGGAGCGAGCGTCGGCCAAAAAGAATAAGAATCTGACGAAAGGAGAATAATCATCTATGGCGGTAAAGATTCGGCTTCGCAGAATGGGCGCGAAGAAGCGGCCCTTTTATCGAGTGGTAGTTGCGGATAGCCGCGCAGCTCGTGACGGCCGGTTCATCGAGACCCTTGGCTACTTCAACCCGTGCGTCGAGCCTTCCGAAGTGAAGATCGACGGGGAGCGCGCGGTTTATTGGCTCAAGTGCGGCGCTCAGCCCACCGATACGGCGCAGGCTCTGCTCAAAAAGCAAGGCGTGTACGAGCTGATCTCGGGCGCGGCGACAGCGGCGGCGGAGTAAAGGGGCGATTGTCTCTCACTCTCCTCACCGTCATTGTTGATCGAGATGCGCGACCTCGAGACGGTGTTGGCGCGCCAGGAGTTAACAGTAAGTGAAATCAATGATCGAGTACCTCGTCAAAGAGCTAGTCGACGAGCCGGATCAGGTCGTCATTAACGAGTTACCTGGCGAGGAGTCGACGACGTACGAAGTACGCGTCGCTCCCGGCGATCTTGGCAAGGTTATCGGCAAGCAGGGCCGGATCGCGAATGCGCTCCGCACCGTGGCAAAGGCCGTTGCGATGAAAGACAAGAAAAAAGTCTACGTCGAGATCATTGCTTAGACAGCTCCCGACGGCGCATGCCCGCTCCGGTTTCGGCCGGGCGGGCATTTCCCGTGTTTACTGGGATATCCCACGCCCGTATTGTTACGGGTGTTTTCCAATTTGAATTGAAACGATATTTATGACGATCGATCAGACTGAGAATACGGCGACGGCCGAAGATTTTTCCGTGATGGCGGCGCAGATCGCCGGCGCACACGGAGTGAGCGGCAACCTGCGGCTTCGGCTGATCGGGGCCAATCCCGAGGTGACCGCGCGCACGTTTCAGGCCGGTCAGATTGTTCTGCTGCGCAAGGAAGGCGACGGGGACGGACGCCAGCTGACGGTGCAGTCGGTGCGCAAGCAGTCCCAGCCTAAGGGCGCATGGATCGCGCGCTTCAAAGAAGTGAACGACCGCAACGAAGCCGAAGCGCTCTTTGGACATGCGATCTACATCCGTGAGACCGAGCGCCCCAGCCTGCCCGAAGGCGAGTTCTATGTCGATCAGCTGATCGGCCTGAAGATCGTCACCGACGCCGGACGCGATCTCGGCCGTCTGAACGACGTATTGAACACGCCGGCGAATGACGTTTATGTTACCGACAAAAACGCGCTGATTCCAGCGGTGTCCGAGTTCGTGCTGAGCGTGGACGTTCCCGGCGGCCTCATCACCGTGCGCGACGTTCCCGGCCTCTTGGATTAAGACGTCTTGAAGATCGATGTCATTACGATTTTCCCGGAGATGATCCGGTCGGGGCTTTCGCACAGTATAATAAAACGGGCTCAGGAAGCCGGTCGTGTTGAGCTGGCCGCGCACGACCCGCGCGATCACACCACGGATCGCCACCGCAGCACCGACGACACGCCTTACGGCGGCGGCGCGGGCATGGTGATGCGCCCTGGACCGATCTTCGCAGCCGTGGAGAGCCTGGAGCCGCCGTCGGACGCCCGGATCGTCATGCTGACCCCGCAGGGAAAAACACTGACACAGGCGATGGCGCATGAGTTCGCGCAGTCGTCGCACTTGATCTTGTTGTGCGGCCACTACGAAGGCTTTGACGAACGAGTGCGCGAGCACCTGGCGACCGATGAGATCTCCATCGGCGATTATGTTTTGACCGGCGGTGAGCTGCCGGCCCTGGTGCTGATCGACGCCGTGGTGCGCCTTCTTCCCGGAGTTCTGGGGAGCGAAGAGTCGGCTGCGGGCGATACATTCAGCGATGGCCTGCTCGAATATCCGCAATATACGCGTCCCCCCGATTTTCGGGGGTGGACGATCCCAGAAGTTCTGCTCTCCGGCAACCATGCCGCGATCGCCAACTGGCGACGCAAGGAGCAGTTCCGCCGCACGCAAGCGCGTCGGCCCGACCTCTGGTCGGCATTCCAGCCGTCCAAGTCAGACCTGAAACTGATCAAACAGCTTTCAGAGGAAATTCCTTCCCCGTCTGCGGGGGAGAGTTCTGAGGAGAACTAGACAATGCATCCATTGATCCAAGAGATTGAGAACGCTCAGAAAAAAGAGTCCGTTCCGCAGTTCGGCCCCGGAGACACCGTTCGCGTCCACGTGAAGGTTGTCGAGGGCGGCAAAGAGCGCACCCAGATTTTCGAAGGCGTCGTGATCGGCAACAAGGAAGGCTCCTCGCGCGCCTCGTTCCTGGTGCGCAAGATCAGCAACGGCTTCGGCGTCGAGCGCTCGTTCCTGCTGCATTCGCCGCGCGTCGAGAAGATCGAAGTCACTCGCCGCGGTCTGGTTCGTCGCGCCAAGCTTTACTACCTGCGTGGTAAGGTCGGCAAGGCGGCCCGCATCAAGGAGAAGCGAACCTTCTAGCTCGGATCGAAAGCCGCCGGCGCCGTCGGCGGCTTTCTTTCGTTTTTGGAGCGCTGGCGCTCCGACCCCATTTTTCACGGAAAGTCCCGCATTGCCGACATCGAATATCACCGAGACGCTGGCGAATCTCAGCATTGTCTGGATCCTGGTTTTGATTACAGGCGCGACAGTTTTGCGGCTCGTCCTCGTCCGCAGCGCAAGCGCCCTTGCCCGCTCCGCCGCCGAGTTTCTTGAGTCCGGCGTCATTGCCATCGCCCTCGTCTTCCTGATCCTTCGCCCATTCATCGTTCAGGCCTATTTCATCCCATCCCCCTCCATGGAGCCGACCCTGCTGGGCGAAAATGGCTCCGGCGATCGTATTCTCGTCAACAAGCTTGATTACCGCCTGCGGTCGCCGCAGCGCGACAACGTCGTGGTCTTCATTCCGCCGGCCGCCGCAACCGAAGGCTCCCCCAACGAACCGTCTGGAGCGCCGATCAATTACATCAAACGATTGATTGGACTGCCGGGTGATGTCCTGCAGACGACGGCGGGGAGGGTGTACATCAACGGTATGCCTTACACGCATACGAACATCCGCGATAAATTTGCGCTAGTGGGCTTGTTCGGCGAGGAGATGAAGGAGCGCGTGCAGCTTGAGCCGCAGTACGATACGCAGGCGGACTACCATGTCCGGTTTCGGCCGGACGCCGTGCTGATCAATGGCGTCCCCGTATCGAAGTCACGCATCGGCGAAATCGTGACGGGATTCCCCGGCGCCTCCGTACGAATCGAGCCTGGGGTGACGCGCCGCAACGGCATCCGTATCGACGAGCCGTTCACCGCCGAAGACCCAGATTACGATCTACAGATCTCGGATGGAAAATCGCTCAAGCGCGACGGTCAGAACTGCCGCTTGGACGGAGACGATATTTCGCCGGAAAAGTATGACCTCCTGAGCGCCTCTCCCCCGGGCCGCGTTCCTCCCAGACATTTCTTTATGATGGGCGACAACCGAAACGACAGCAAAGACAGCACCGAATGGGGACCGCTGGAAGCCAATCGTGTGGTTGGCAAAGCACAATTCATCTTCTGGCCGCTTCGTCGGATGCGCGCGATCCAATAAAATTATGAGCAAAGAAACCATCGATCTTTGGAGCTTTGAATTGGCGGCACGCGAGGCAGGACACGCCATCGTCGCCGGCGTGGATGAGGTGGGACGCGGTCCGCTCGCCGGCCCCGTAGTCGCCGCCTGCGTGATTCTGCCGGAGACCTTCTCCACCGACGGCATCGATGATTCCAAGAAGCTGACCGAGAAACGCCGCGAAAAAGCGTACGATCGGATTTTGGCGGAAGCACTCGCCGTGGGCGTCGGCATCGTGCCGCGCGAGATGATCGATCAGATCAACATCCTGCACGCCACGCACCTGGCGATGAACAAGGCGGTCCGCAATCTGCCTCAGGAATGGGCGCCCGACATCGTACTCATTGATGGGCTTCCGGTGCATGGAATTCCCTGCGCGGTTCAAAAAGCCATTGTCGGCGGCGACGGCCTCAGTGTCAGCATCGCGGCCGCCTCCATTTTGGCGAAAGTCACCCGAGACCGTATGATGGTGGCTTACGACAAAAAGTATCCGGAGTATGGCTTCGCCAAGCATAAGGGATATGGATCGGCGGTCCATATGGCGGCCCTGCGCGAGCACGGCCCCTGCCCTATCCATCGACGTTCGTTCGCTCCCGTGGCCGCTGCGCCCAGATCAATCCGCTATGGGGATCAATCGTAAAACGATCGGCGCCGACGGCGAGGCGGACACAATCGCCTTTCTCGAAGCGCACGGATATCGGATGGTGGACACCAACGTGCGCCCCTTCCACGACATGCGCCGGGGCGAGATTGACCTGATCGGCTGGCATGGCGAGTATCTCGTCTTCATTGAAGTCAAAACCCGCCGCGCCCGGCGCGATGCTGCACAAATCACCCCGTCCGAAGCTGTAAACGCCCCCAAGCGCCGCCAATTACTGGCGCTCGCCGAAGCTTATCTCTCCCTCCATCAACTCAACGATATTCCCTGCCGCTTCGACGTCGTGGAAGTCATTCGACTGCGCAACGGCTCCGCACGGATCACGATCATTCCCAATGCCTTTACAGGAGATGACGCTTAGATTGGGACATTGCCCAAACGCTGACAAAAGTGCTAAAATCAGCCATGCCGTCTTTTGAATATCCCGAAAAACTACCCTTAACGCCCGTGTCTGGTCCCGTGGACGCCGCTGTCCGTCTGCCTGGCTCCAAGAGCATTACCAATCGCGCGCTGCTGCTCGCCGCCCTCGCCGACGGTCCAAGCATCCTGCGCGATCCGCTGCAATCCGACGATACGCTCTATATGTTCGAAGCGCTGCGCAGCCTCGGCGTCGATGTCACGCTGACCGACGCTGGCGATTTTGAAGTCACTGGAGTTGGCGGAGCATTCACCGCGCCGAAGAAGTCCCCGATATTTATCGGCAACTCCGGAACGACGGTGCGCTTTCTGACAGCGGCGGCGTGTCTTGCGCCCGCCGGCTCCGATGTCGTGCTGGACGGCGTCGCCCGCATGCGCGAGCGCCCGATCCGCGATCTGCTTGGCGCCTTGATCACGTTGGGTGTGGATGCGGAGAGCACACACAGCAATGGCTGCCCCCCCGTCCGCGTGCGCGGCGGCGGCCTGCCTGGCGGCAAATGCCTGCTGCGTGGCGACGTCAGCAGCCAATTTCTTACCGCGCTGCTTCAAGTGGCGCCTTACGCCCAGAAGGATGTCGAGATCGAGATCGTCGGTGATTTGATTTCCAAACCCTATGTCGATATGACGCAGAATGTCATGCATGCTTTCGGCGTCGAGATGGTCAACGATAACTACCGGACCCTCACGGTGAGCGCTGGACAGCGTTACCAGGGACGCGAATACGACGTGGAGGCCGACGCGTCCAACGCCACCTACTTCCTCGCGGCGGCGGCGGTGACAGGCGGCAATGTCGTCCTCGAGAATCTCGGCGCCGGCTCGATCCAGGGCGACGCGAAGTTCGCGCGTGTTCTGGAGAAGATGGGCTGCAACGTCGATTTTGGGGCTCAAATCGCGCTTCGCGGCCCCAAGACGCTCAAAGCGATTGACGTCAACCTCGAAGCCATTCCCGACACCGCCCAAACTCTCGCCGTGATTGCCGCCTTTGCCGACGGCCCCAGCACGATCCGCGGCCTCTCCAGTCTCCGTGTCAAAGAAACCGACCGTGTCGCCGCCATTACCAACGAGCTGACGAAGCTCGGCGTCCGTGTCGAAGAAGGCCGCGACTACTGGATCATCACCCCACCCTTGGACGGCAAGTACAACGCCGCCGAGATTAAGACCTACGACGATCACCGCATGGCCATGTCCTTCGCCGTCGCCGGCCTGCGCCTCCCCAGCGTTACGATCCTCGATCCCGGCTGCGTTGCGAAGACCTTCCCCGACTTCTGGGAGCGCTGGGATAGATTCTTCTACGCAGCAAAACAATAGCAAGCAGTTCGGAACTATAAGATTAGAATTATAAGATCGAGAACTCAGGCGCAGCAATTTCGGAGGCACAGATGAGTAAAAACAAATGTTCTAGCGCTCTAATGCTGATCCTAACGCTCGCGCTCGTGTCGGATCTCGTCGCCGCAGGCGCCACTCATAACAGTAGTTCGACAGCTTGGAATCTGACGCAATGGATGAGTTGGCGAGATGACCAGATTGCCCATATTCTTGAACCGACTTTTACGGACGCGTCCGGTGTGAAAATCATCAAGCAGAAAGACGTTATTTCGCGTAGTCAAGATGCGTACCTTACTATTCAAGAATGCCTTCAGGCGGACCCGAACTATTTTAACGATGACGCCAATCGTTCACACGCCCTCGGGAACTTCGTCAGGTTTGTCACGGCCCAGCATTGGATGGGCGTTATTGGCGTAGTGGACGCCGCTGCTAAAAACACCCACGCACTCGGCATGCCTGTCACCGATGTTGACTATTTTCGCATCGCCGAGCCTTATGTCAGGTTCCCTGATCTCTTAAAAAGTCAAGACTTCCTCATAAAAATGGCAAATCCGGCAACATACCGTGATGCGCTGGCCATGATCGAGCAGCACAACAAAACACTCCCGGATAACCAAAAATGGAAAGCCTTTTTCTTTAAGGCGCAGTTCATTACCACTGTGGATACCGCAAAGACATACGGACGATTGCTGGTCGTCGCGCCAAATCAGGCAATGGGAGCATCTGGGGTCGCTGATCAGTGGATTGTCTTCGGCGTGGCCACGCCTGATGCGCCCGCCAATGTTGAGATGAAGAGCGTATCCATATTCACTGTTTATCGTCGCGCGTCTGATGTCAATCAGACGGAGACGTATTTCAGCGACTTCATGCGCATGAAAGACGCGACGTCGGATCAATATTCCATTGTTTCTAACTTCACGTTACCGAACAACCCAAGTCACAACTGCTATAGCTGTCATAAGTCGAGTGTATTGCCAATTCACCCTGCCTGTGAATACGATTTTGATACGAGCGGTAAATTAGTTCCAAAAACCACGGGTGTCGGCTTGGCTTCAGCGGATGTGAATGGCCGCATCTCGAGATATGGTCAACCCAACTTTAGTCCGCAGGATACCGGCGCTTACGGTCCTGGTCTTGGACCAGAAACGAATCCGGGGCGCTCAGACGAGTTTCTCAAGGCCGCCACT